>CACHHO010000001.1 GCA_902579545.1 Rhodospirillaceae bacterium
ATAGTGTTTACTTTTCAAAAAGAAGTAGGGAATAGAATTATTGCTAAACCAGGAAGCAAAGAATATTCTAGGCTTTCAGTAATAGTTCAATCTGTCTGCAATATATCCATAGTGCAAAAACTGCCTGCGTCAGTTTTTTTTCCCAAACCTAATGTTGATAGTAGCGTTTTAAAGTTTATACCAAAAAAAAATATTACCATAAACAATTTTGAAGCCTTGAAAGAAATAACAAAAAAGTCCTTTAATAAAAGAAGAAAAATGATCAAGAACTCACTAAAGGATATAAAAAATATATCTTATTATTTAAATAACATAGGTATTGAAGAAAATACAAGACCTGAAGATATATCTGTTCAATCATATTGTAGATTGACTAACCTTATTTTTAAAAATACTAAAGAATAGACTTTCTAACGAAGTTATTCAAACCAGTCTGCCTGTATCTTTTAAGTCTTTCTGCATCTAGTATGGCTCTTAATTTTTTTAAAGTTTGTGTTAGATCATCATTAATAATAACATAGTCATATTCAGCCCAATGCGTAATTTCTGATACTGCCTCAGACATTCTTTTTTTTACTTCTTTATTAGTATCTTGAGCTCTATTTAAAAGTCTTTTCTCTAATTCCTTTGTTGAAGGAGGCAAAATAAAAACAGTAACAAGATATTTAGACTCTTTTTCTTTAATTTCCTGAGTTCCCTGCCAGTCTATATCAAACAATATATCTTTTCCTGCTTGAAGTTTTTTCATAATAGGGCCTTTTGGTGTACCATATTTATTACCAAATACAGTTGCATGCTCTAAAAACATATTTTGATTTATCATAGTATCAAAACGTTTTTCAGTAACAAAAATATAGTCTTCTTTATTTTTTTCTTTCTTTCTAGGTTTTCTAGTAGTTACTGATATAGATAGCTCTATATTTCTATCTTTTTCTATTAACTTTCTCGCTAATGTAGTCTTCCCTGCTCCTGAAGGAGATGATATGACCAACATTATTCCTGACCTTTTTATTTTATTATTTATTTTCATTTTTTTCTGTAAGTTTTTTTCTCCAAATAATTACATTCTCCTGGTGTTGCTTTAAAGTAGCACTAAATCTATGACCTTTCTTTCCATCTGCAACAAAATATAAATAGTTTGTTTCTATAGGATTCATTGCTGCATTTAATGCTATTTCTCCTGGATTGCATATTGGAGTTATTGGTAAACCTTTTCTAGTATAAGTGTTCCATGCGTTATCATTTCTTAAATCAAATTTAAAAATCTTTCTTGTTTTCTCTTCAGAAAACAAATTCTTAGCATATAGAATTGTTGGATCAGATTGTAACTTCATATTTTTTTTTAGTCTATTATGAAATACACTAGACACTATAAATTTTTCTTCTGCCTTTATTGTTTCTGCCTCTATTATAGAAGCCAGCTTAATTAAGTCTAGTTTAGTTTTTAATATTTTTGATTGATTATGCCAAATCTTATTTACTACATTTTCCATCTTATTTTGCATTCTTTTAACTATTTTTTCTTTTTCTTCACCTCTTAAAAAAAAATAGGTATCAGGAAACACAGATCCTTCGTTAAGTAATCCATCCAGTTTTCCAACTAGAAATTTATTCTTATTAATAATTTCAATGACCGTTTCAATAGTAGTACATTCAGGTATTACTATTTTTCTGTAGTAAAACTCTCCATTTTTTAGAATATCTATTACACTAGAAAGTGAAGTTTTACCGGAAAATAAGTATTCACCCGACTTTAATTTATTTTCCAATTTTATAACTTTAACAAAAATTTTAAAAAAGAAAGAACTTTTAATTACATTTTCTTTTTTTAATAGGTCAGCTATTTCATTAGTTGAATAGCCACTTTTAATGAATACAACTTTTTCTTCGCTAGCCTCATTGCTTGAAACACTGAATATTAAAATTGGAGATATTAAAAAAAAAAAATTACAATAAGACTTTTATTTAATTTCATCTAGGTTTGCCTACTATTATTGAAGCATTAGTGCCTCCAAAACCAAAAGAGTTAGATAAAGCTGTTCGAATCTTTTTTTGTTTTGCCTCTTTGGCTACAAGGTCAATTTCTAAAGGATTTTTACAAGGATTTTCTAAATTCAAAGTAGGTGGTGCAATGTCATAATAGGTTGCTAGTATACTAAAAATAGCTTCTACAGCACCGGCTGCTCCTAAAAGATGTCCTATGGATGATTTAGTAGAACTCATACTTATTTTGTCACTTTGATTTACAAAAAGCCTAGAAACTGATTCCAGTTCTATTTCATCTCCTAAGGGTGTAGAAGTTCCATGAGCATTAATATAATCAATTTCATCAATATTTATATTACCATTTGTTAATGCAGCTTGCATGCATCTAAATCCACCGTTTCCATCAGCAGCTGGTGCGGTTATATGGTATGCATCTCCTGTTAAACCATACCCTAAGACCTCCGCATATATCTTAGACCCTCTTTTTTTAGCGGTTTCATAGTTCTCTAGAACTACTATGCCTGCTCCCTCTCCCATAACAAAGCCATCCCTTTGATTATCCCAAGGTCTTGAGGCCTTTTCTGGTGTATCATTAAAATTTGTGGATAGTGCCCTAGCTGCAGCAAAACCAGCAATACCTAACCTACAAACTGCTGCCTCAGATCCTCCTGCTATCATTATATCCGCTTCACCTGCTTTTATAATTCTTGTTGCGTCTCCTAAAGCGTGTGCTCCTGTCGAACAGGCCGTAACTACGGAGTGATTAGGACCTTTAAAGCCATATTTTATAGATATTTGACCTGAAGCTAAATTTATTAAACAAGATGGAATAAAAAAAGGGCTCATTCTTTTTGGTCCTTTTAAACTAAGGGTTTCATTTGCCTTTGCTATTGATTGCAATCCTCCAATCCCAGAACCAATTAAAACTCCGGTCCTATTTGAACTCTCTTCATCTAAATCTTCAATTCCAGCGTCTTTTATAGCTTGACCTGCGGCAGCCACTGCAAATAATATAAAATCATCAACCTTTCTTTGATCCTTAGGTTCCATATATTTATTAGCATCAAAGCCAAAATCTTTATCTAAGGTTGGAATTTGCCCTGCTATTTTTACGTTCAAATCTTCTGTATCAAAAGAATTAATTTTATTAATTCCGGACTTAGATTCTATCAGTTTTTTCCAGGTATCCGTAACATTAGCGGCCAAAGGCGAAACCATGCCTATTCCAGTAACTACTACCCTAGTCATATTTTACCTAGGCGTTTTCTTCTATATAATTAATAGCATCCTTAACGGTAATAATTTTTTCTGCTATATCGTCAGGAATTTCACAACTAAACTCTTCTTCAAATGCCATAACTAATTCAACAGTATCCAAACTATCAGCACCCAAATCATCTATAAAAGAAGCAGTTTCTGTAACTTTTTCATCATCTACTCCCAAGTGTTCTACTACAATTTTTTTTACTCTTTCTGAAATATCACTCATACTAATACCTTTCTTTTAGATATAAAATATCTATACTATTTTAAAAATTTTTCAAATACTTTATGTAAAAAAAAATAAAGTATTATTTACATTAACATTCCTCCATTTACATGAAATGTCTGACCAGTAATATAACTAGACTTATCACTTGCTAAGAATTTAGTCAAATTAGATATATCTTCTGGCATACCGATTCTACGAGCAGGAATATTTTCTATAATTTTTTCTTCATTTTTTTCTATAATGTTTTTAGTCATCGCTGTATTTATAAAGCCTGGTGCTATACAATTTGCAGTAATGCCTCTGCTTGCTACTTCTAAAGCTATAGATTTAGTCATAGCTTCAATTCCAGCTTTAGATGCTGCATAATTAGATTGTCCTATATTACCAGAAGAACCTATTACAGAAGAAATACTTATAATTCTTCCAAATCTATTTTTAATCATAAACTTTAAAATTTCTTTAGTTAAGAAAAATACACTATTTAAATTTAGATTAATTACATCCAACCATTCCTCCTTTTTCATTCTTAATGCTAAATTATCTTTAGTAATTCCTGCATTATTTATTAAAATATCAATTTTATTATCAAATGAATTATTAATTTTATTGATTATATTTTCTATATTATTTAAGTTACTAAAATCACATTCAACGTATTCTGCCTTTTCATTAAGACTTTCTGATAGCCTTTTTAGTTTTTCATTTCTTGTTCCAGTTAGTAAAATATTATTATTATTTGCATCAAAGGTTCTAACAATAGCTTCACCTATTCCTCCAGTTGCTCCAGTGATTAATATATTTTTATTTTCTATTTTCATTTATTTCTTTCAACATAATTTTCTATATTTTGAATTGTAGAAATAGAAATTGCTTCAAATTGATTGTCAGAATTCATTCTTTTAATCATATTTGTTAATGTGCTACCATTTCCTAACTCTATAAATTGTTCTGTTCCTTTATGCAACATAAATTCAATACTCTCATACCACCTTACTGTAGAGAAAGTTTGCATAAATAATGATTTCTTAAGATCATCTAAATCTAAATTTGGCTTAGCAGAGTAATTACAAACTATTGGCACAGAAGGACTTCTGAAATTAAGAGTTTTAAAAGATTTTTCAAGCTTTAATGCCGTCTCTTTCATATATCCGCAGTGAAAAGGAGCACTTACCATAAGCTTAACTCCTTTTATTTTATTTTTCTTAGTGTAATCTAAAACCATATCTATTGCTTCTGTATCTCCAGAAATTACTATTTGATTAATAGAGTTATAATTTGCTATCTCACAAATTAAGTTGCTGGGTACATTTTTTATTATTTCTTTAACTTGATGAATATCTATTCCAATGAGTGCAGCCATTGATCCTTTTCCTGGCTGTAAGGCACTTTGCATACTTTTACCCCTAATTTTAAGCAGTTTTGCTACTTCCATTAAATCTAAGCAGTCAGTTGCTACTAGAGATGTATATTCCCCTAATGAATGTCCAGCACAATATTTTACTTCCTTAAACTGTTCACCGTATTCTTTTCGCAGAGTTTCTAATAAAGCAATTGATACCGTCATTATTGCTGGCTGAGCATTTTCAGTTAATGTAAGTTCTTCTAAAGGTCCTTCAAAAATAAGCTTAGATAGGTGTTGAGATAAACTATCATCAACAATTTCAAATATGTCTCTTGCTACACTAAAACTGTCAAAAAGTTCTTTTCCCATTCCTACTTTTTGAGAACCTTGCCCAGGAAAAACTAGTACTTTACTCATTTAAACCTTTTTAATTTATTAAATATACTATAAAATATAAAATAAAACTTGCAAGTAACTCAAATTTTACTATATTTCAAGTTTTAATATTAAAATATTTAATTATGCAATTATATGAAACTATATATATAGTCAAGCAAGATTTAGATAGTAAATTAATCAAAGACGTAGAAGATAAATATGATAATTTGTTAAAATTGAATAAAGCTACCATTGAATATAAAGAAAATTGGGGCTTAAGAAATTTAGCATACAAAATCCAAAATTATAAAAAAGGTTATTATTACATGGTGGTATTTAATTCAGACTTACATGCCTTAGAAGAACTGGAGAGAAATTTTAGAATTGATGAAAATGTAATAAGATTTTTAACCACAAAAATTTCTGAAGTTCCAAATGAACCGTCGCATATAATGAAAGCTAAAATAGAGAAAGAAAATACTGAAAATATGCTCCCTGAAGCTAATCTTGCAAGTAATGAGAGTTAAAATGAGAAATAGTCGAAGTCAAGATAATAATAGAAATAATAGAAATAATAATCAAAAGAAACAATTATTTACTAAGAAATTTAAAAGTTGTCCTTTCAGTGGGAAGCATTCTCCTAAAATTGATTATAAAAATGTCAAATTATTGGAAAGGTACATATCAGAAAAGGGGAAAATTATTCCAAGCAGAATTAGTTTTGTATCAAGTTCTAAACAAAGACTCCTATCAAAAGCAATAAAAAAAGCTAGAACTTTGGCTTTAATTTCACACGTAGGAAAATCTAGATAATGGATATAATTTTATTAGAAAAAATATCTAAACTAGGAGATATAGGGGAGACAGTAAAGGTAAAAAGTGGATTTGCCAGGAATTACCTCTTTCCTAATAAAAAAGCAATAAGAGCTACTGAAGAAAATAAAAAAGTATATGAAGAAAAGAAAGAGGAATTAGAAAAAGCAAATCTAGAAAAAATAAAGAGTGCTAAAGAAAAAGTAGGGCTTTTGCCTAAAAAAGTTAAAATTTATAGAGAAGCCAGTGAGCAAGGTGCATTGTTTGGCTCTGTTACATCAAGAGATATTGTTAAGGAATTTAATGATGATAATATTAATATATCTGCTAAAGATGTTATTTTAAAATCAAACATCAAAAATATAGGTGAATATGAAGTAGAAGTTGTTCTTCATCCAGAGGTAATATCTAAGATTAAAGTCTATGTAAGAAATATAGAAGAATCAGTTGCAAAATAATAAAAGATAATAGGTATATTAAAACTTATTTTTAAGAAATTTAATTTATCCACAATTTTCAAGATAAAAAAAAGCTTATTTTTTAAGATAAATTTAGTTTTTCCACAAAGTTATTAAACCCGTTTTTTTTTTTTAAATTATAAGTTTATTTTAATTTTATTTTAATAAATAATTTAATATGGAAAAAATTGACAATCATAGTAAAATAGATATTCTAAATAACACTAGAAACCCAGAAAATCAATTCCCACATGACAATGAAGCAGAAGAGATACTAATTGGAGCTTTAATAAGTCAAAATAGTTGCATTGAACTTATAGAAAATGGACTATCAAATTATCATTTTTATGTGCCAATGCTAGGAAGAATTTTTAAAGCTGTTATAGAATTAACTAATAAAGATCAAATTGCAAACCCATTAACGCTAGATCATTATTTTTCAGATGATGAAGCTTTTAATGAGATAGGAGGAAAAAAATACTTAAATAGTTTATGTGAGGGTAATTTAGGTTCAAGCATTGTAAAAGACTATGCAAATTTAATTATAGAGTTATACAATAAAAGAGAACTTATTAAAATAGCACAAAATATTTTTACCAATTCTAAAAAGCTAGATTATGAAAAGAGTTCAATAGATTTAATTGAAGATATCGAGTCTAAATTATTTGATCTTTCCGAGAATAGAAATTTAGAAAATAATAGGCTTATTCCTTTTTCAGACTCTATTAACCTCGCAATGACTACTGCTAATGAAGCACATAAAAATAAAGGAAAATTATCTGGAATATCCTCAGGATTTTTAGCGCTAGATAACCTATTAGGGGGTCTTCATAGATCTGATCTAGTTATATTAGCAGGAAGACCATCAATGGGAAAAACAGCGTTAGCAACTAATATCGCATACAGTGCAGCCTCAAATAAAAATGACAACAAAACAGTTGCATTCTTTTCTTTAGAAATGTCTGCTGAGCAGCTTGCTAATAGAATTTTAGCTGAGCAAGCGTTATTATCTTCAGATAAAATTAGACGAGGAAAACTCTCTAAAGATGACTTTATAAACTTATCAAAAGTAAGCAATGAAATTTCTAGTAATAGACTTTTTATAGATGACACACCTGCTTTAAATGTATCTACTTTAAGAACAAGGGCAAGGAGACTTAAAAGAAAGCTTAACGGAGAATTGGGATTAATTGTAGTAGACTATTTACAACTTATGAGAGGAAGCAAGAGATATGAAAATAGAGTTCAAGAAATTTCAGAGATTACCCAAGGTTTAAAATCTGTTGCAAAAGAGTTAGATGTTCCTATCTTAGCATTATCACAACTGTCAAGAGCAGTTGAGCAAAGAGAAGATAAAAGACCTCATCTTGCAGACCTGAGGGAATCTGGAACTATAGAACAGGATGCTGATGTAGTTATGTTCATATACAGACAAGAGTATTACGAGGAAAGATCAGAGCCTCAGTCCTCTGGAGCAGAAAACTCTGTAGCTTTTCAAGAAAGATATTTAAAATGGCATGAGAACCTTAAAAAATGCAAAAATTTAGCTGATGTAATTATTGCCAAACAAAGGCATGGTCCTATTGGTTCTTTGCAATTACATTTCGAAGCAAAGTTTACAAAATTTTCAAATCTTACAGACGAAAAGAAGCAACCCAGAAACTTTAATTAAAAATGAAATATGTTAATAAAGAATTTAATGCTATTTTAAATATAAATTCTGAAAATATAAAAAAAAACTATCTTACACTTAAAAAACTGGCTAAAGATGCAGAGGTCGCTTCATGTGTAAAAGCTAATGCTTATGGGCTTGGTATGATAGAAATATGTTCAATTTTAAAAAAAATGAAGTGTAAAAGTTTTTTTGTAGCTACAGTTGAAGAAGCCTTATTATTGAGAAATAAATTTAAAAGTATTAATATATATCTTTTGAATGGAATTAATAATATTAGTGATTGTAAAAAACTAGTCAAAAATAGAATTATAATTGTTATTAATAATACTTCACAATTTCTAATTTTAAAAGAAGCATATAATTATTTTAATTTTAAAATCCTGTCAGGCATCCATTTAGATACGGGGATGAATAGACTTGGATGGAGTCAAGAGGACATTGATAAATATTATATGTTTTTAAAAAAATATTTAGACCTTAAATTGGTTATGACTCACATGATCTCCTCAGAAAAAAAATCTTCCTTAAATAGAAAGCAACTTGATAAATTCAATAAAATAAAAAAAAAATTTTCATTTAATAAAAATATAAAATTTAGCCTTTCTAATTCAAATGCTATTTTTTTAGGAAAAAATTACCATTTCAATTTAGTTAGAGCAGGAGGTTTTTTATATGGATTAGATCTCTCAAATAAAAATCAAAGTAAAACAGTTGTATCATTGCAAGCGAAGGTTATACAAATAAGTAAAGTTAACGCTGGTAAAAGTATAGGTTATGGTGCTGAATATATTGCAAAAAAAAATTTAAAAATAGCTACTCTTGCAATAGGATATGCAGATGGACTTCCAAGGAATTATAAAGGATATGCTGTCTATAAAAGTAATAAAGTACCTTTTGTAGGAAGAATTTCTATGGATTTAAGTTGTATAGATGTAACCAAATTAAAAAAAATTAGCGTAAATGATTGGGTTGAAATTTTTGGAAGAAAATTATCTGTATCGCTTTTCTCTGACACCTGTAATACCATACCATATGAAACCACTTGTAGAATTGGACCTAGAGTAAAAAGAATTTATAATATATAGTATAAAAAAAAGTTGAGGAAATATTGAGTTTTATAAATAATCTTAATCATCTAGATATATTAATTTTAGTAATTACTATTATTTCTATGATTTATGGATACATTAGGGGATTAGTTAAAGAGACTCTTTCAATTATATCTATTTTTTTCTCAGGATATATTTCCACCATTCTGTACCCAGATATTAGTCTTTTTATTAAAGAGTATATTGATATGGCTTTACTGGCCGATAGCATATCATTTGTTATTTTGTTTATTATAATTTATTCTACAATAAATATTTTTAGTAACATCATAGTAGTAAGTTTATATAAAACACAATTAAAAATATTTGATAAGAATTTTGGTATTATATTTGGTTTTTTAAGATCCTTATTAATTTTTTCATTATTAAATATATTATTTAGTTGGGTTATATGGAAAAAAGATAGACCATATTGGTTAGAGAATTCTAAATCAATAATTTTAGTAAATTATACTAGTAAAAAAATACTCGATTCATTACCAGAAAAAAACCTGAGGAAAATAAAAGAAATTTTTGGAATTTCTTTAAATTCTTCCATATATATTTTACCCAAAAACCAAAATAACATAGAAAAATATAATGAGCCTATGATTGATAATAACTCTGGAGAAATTAATAAGGGTTATACTGATAATGACAATGATTCTTTAAATAAACTTTTTAATATAGAAAGTGATGAATAATTAAAATGAACATAGACTTTGATGATAGAATAAGAGATAAGTGTGGTATTTTTGGTGTATTTGGACATAAAGATGCATCCGCTTTAACTGCTTTAGGACTACATGCACTGCAACACAGAGGTCAAGAAAGTGCTGGAATAGTATCCTTTGATGGAAAAAATTTCAATAATCAATTATACTTAGGTTTAGTTGGAGATTATTTTACGAAAGAAAATGTTATTAAAAAGTTGCCTGGAGATTCAGCTTTAGGACATGTCAGATACTCTACTACGGGAAAAACTTTATTCAAAAATATTCAACCGCTATTCGCAGATCTTCTTGGAGGAGGGTTGGCCTGCGCTCATAATGGAAATCTTACTAACGGTATAGAGTTAAGAAAAAAATTAGTCAAGCAAGGAGCTATTTTTCAATCTACTTCTGATACAGAGGCCTTAATTCATCTAATTTCTAAAAGTAAAGAAAAAAGTATAGTAAAAAAAATTATAGATGCGTTATTTGATATTAAAGGAGCATACAGTTTTGGTTTGCTCACAAATAAAAAATTAATTGGTATAAGAGATCCATTAGGTATTAGACCTCTAGTAATTGGATCTCTTGGAAACGCCGTTATAATTTCCTCAGAAACATGCGCTCTTGATATTATTGGAGCAAAATTTGAAAGAGAAGTTAAAAATGGGGAAATAGTGGTAATAGATAAAGATGGAATTAAAAGTTATAACCCTTACTCTAATATTACTGAAAGACCTTGTATATTTGAATATATATACTTTGCAAGACCAGATAGTATTCTTGGAGGAAGAAATGTTTACGAATGTAGAAAAGAAATGGGTAAACAATTAGCAAAAGAGTGTCCCATTATAGGAGATATTATTATTCCCGTTCCAGACTCTGGCGTACCTGCTGCCTTAGGCTATTCCGAAGAGTCTAATATTCCTTTTGATTTAGGAATAATAAGAAATCATTATGTAGGCAGAACATTTATTGAACCAACTCAAAAAATTAGACAATTAGGAATAAAACTAAAGCATAATCCTAATAGAGAATTGATTAAAAATAAAAAAGTTATTTTAATAGATGACTCAATTGTTAGGGGTACAACGGCAAAAAAAATAATTGAAATGGTAAGGGAGGCCAATGCCTCTGAGGTCCATATGAGAATATCAAGCCCTCCCATTAGATTCCCAGACTACTACGGGATAGACACCCCAAAAAAAGAAGAACTAATTGCATCCACACATAATATAGAAGAGATGCGAAAAGAGTTTAAGCTAGATTCCCTTCATTTTTTATCTGTACAAGGGCTTTATAAATCTATGGGATTTAAAGAAAGAAATGACAAATTTCCTCAGTTTACAGATCATTGCTTTACAGGCGATTATCCAACAGATCTACCAGATAGAGATGAAGGAGTTCTTTCATCTCAATTATCATTACTAAGCGACAATTAACTTTTTTTTATATAAGGATTCTTAGAAGACAACAGATTAATTCTAATTGGAATACCTTCCAAACTATAATTGTCTCTAATTTTATTTACTATATATCTTTTGGCAGTTTTTGGTACTTTTGAGTTTTTATTATGATAAATTGAAAAAGTTGGAGGCCTAATTTTATTCTGAGCTATGTATTTAAATTTTAATGATCCTGTATAATTTTGACTTGTAGAGTTTTTCCAAATATTGACAAACCATTTGTTCAAGTCAGCAGTTGTAATTTTTTTATTCCACTTTATGTATAATTCAATAATTTTGTCTAATATTTTTTCTCTATTTTTATTTTCAATAGAGGATAAAAAAAGAGCATTAACTCCTTTGACATCAAAAAAAATATTATTTAATTTACTTAATATTTCTTTTTCTTTTTTCTCTTTATTTTTAATAAGGTCCCATTTATTGAAAATTAGTAGAATAGATCTACCTTCTTTAATTATATAATTTGATAAGAAAATATCCTGGCTTGAAATATTATTTTTTGCATCTATTACTAATATAACGCAATTAGCATATCTTATTTCTTTTCTAGAGAAATATGCTGAAGCTTTTTCTAATGTTTCATTTATTTTTTTCTTTCTTCTTAATCCTGCTGTATCTATAATTTCAAAATTATATTCTTTATAATTAGTTATAGATAAAATAGAGTCCCTTGTGGTTCCAGAAATAGGTGCAGTTACTACTCTATCAGAACCATATAATAGATTATATAAAGTAGACTTGCCTACATTGGGTTGACCTACTATTGAGATTCTAATATTTTTTAAGTTAACAGCTTTTTTAATATTAGTAGTAGTTTTTTTTTTTCTATTTTCTAATTTAGACTTAAGTGCTAAATATAAAACATTCAAAGAATTTTTATTCAATGCAGTAATTTCAATATATTCACATCCAAATTCATTTAATTGATATAGAAAATCAGAAGCTTTTTTCAATTCAGACTTGTTTGCCAATAATATAATTTTTTTTCCACTCATTCTTAGCACATTCCAACATTCCTTATCTTCTGAAGTTAAATTTGTACTACTATCCACAACAAAAAATACTATATCTGCTAAAGCAACTTGGCTTTTTATTTGTCCATTAAGTTTCATATTTAACTGGTCTTTTCTTGAGTTGAAACCAGCAGTATCTATAAGATTAAACTCTAAATCATTTATCTCGCATCTTATAGTTTGGTAATCCCTAGTTAACCCGAATTCATTTCCTGTGATTGCTTCCTTTTTCCCAAGTAAAGTGTTAAATAAGGTTGACTTGCCTACATTAGGTCGGCCTACTATAACAACATTTGATAATATTTTATTCAATTCTTACTATATCTCCGTTTTTAAGCATTAAATATAATTTTTCTTTCACTACAAAGGGACTAGACGATGGCAAATAGGATAGTGTTTTTATTTTCTCTATACTTCCTAAAAAAGGGTCCATTATTAATATTTTTTTATCCCCTCCTACTATCATTAATTTATTATTAATTAAAATTGGCGAGTACCAAATATCAAAATTATTTCCAGATAATTTTTCGTCTATCTGCATGCTCCATCTTGTTCCGCCACTAATTAAATCTAAACAAAATATTTCCTTATTATTATTTATTAGAAATACACTATTTCCATTTACAGCTGGAGTATGTGACGAATAAAATTCCCTAGTCCAAACTCTGCTACCTGTTTTTTTATTTATTAATGTTACTTTACCAATAGCACTTGCCAATATTACGAAATTTTCCTTAATAACAGGTATCGCATCAATATCAGTAAAAGAATTTGTAGTTTCTTTTATTTCTATATCAATAAAAGTATTTCTCCAAATTTGTTTTCCATTAATTGAATTTAATCCAAAGTAATCTCCATTCGAGTAAGCTGCTATTACTATATTATCATCTACAGCAACTTTAGGACTATTAAGTAAAGTTGTATTATTAAATATACCTTGGTGTTCCCACAATACAGTTCCTTCATCTATATCTATTACCATCAGCTTATTACTTAGGGTTAAAGAAAATACCTTGTTATCAAAGATAGTAGGAGAAGACCTAATAGGGATATCAATGTCTTTAATCCAAATCTCGTTTCCATTTTCTAAACTTAGACAAATAATTTCGCCGTAAGGTGAGTTAACAAGTAACTTATTTTTATAGATAGCCAACCCTCCCCCAATGCTATGTCCTTTATCTCCTTTTAAAGTAATATTCTTTTTCCAATTTGTTTTTTTATTTATTAAACTATATGAAATAATATTACTATCAGCATCTATAAAATAAATGTTATCATTATAAATTACAGGCTGGCTCAATATTTTATTTCTACTAGACTCTCCTGCCCCAGAAGTTACTAACTTTATTTTAGAGAAGTTTGTATTAGATTTAAAGTTTAATGATTCATGAGTAGGTGAATTGTAAGTTTGCATCCAATTATTTTTTGAAATTAACTCCTCTAATTCTACCTTCGTTTGACTTACTTCAGGAACAGTTTCCTTTGATCCTTCTTTTAATATTGAGACTCTTTTTCCTGGTAATTTTATTTTTTTTTCTTCAAACCCTAAAAACTCTCTAGTTCCACAACTAGTAAATAGCAAAAGAAATTGAAAAAGAAATAAAAAATTAACTACTGTTTTCATAATACAGATTAACATTATTAATCATTTCTATTGCTCTACTTCTAATTGAGCTTGATGCTTGTTGATTATTAATTATTTTATTAAAATTTTTCAATGCAGTGCTATAGTCTTTTTTTTGAAAGTAATAGTGACCTCTTAATTCGTATGCTAACATTGCCCACATTCCTCCATAGGACAATAAGTTATTTATATTAGCATCAAAATTTTCTGTATTTCCTTTTTCTAGATATACTTGTGCATAATAAAAGTTAATAATTCTTTTTAATCCATTAGATTTTACATTATTTTCTATTTTTATAAGTGTTTCTAAGGCAGAGTCTAATTCATTTTCTTCAAGATATAACTTGAAAATAAGCAAATTAGATAAATCTTTATAAGCTCCTTTATCTAATTTTTCTAATTTTATAAGTTCCTGCTTTGCCCTTTTTGGGTCTGTTTCAATTATTGATAAAATTTCTACGTAATACTCTGATAGTTTAGCTTTTTTATTATTTTTACTATTACTATATAATGAAAAACCTATAGCAACTATTAATAAAAAAGAGGTAATACCTATAATTCTAAATTTAAACTTATTAAAAAAAGATTTTATCTTATCAAGATAAACCTCATTATCTATGTCTGAAAAAGGATCACTCAAAATAATTACCTCATTTTTTATTTGTTTATTAACTGCTATTTTTTTACAATATAATTTAAATAATACATTGAATTTATAAAAAAAAAATGAAAATTTTAGTTAATAATGTAAATATAAGCTATAATAAAGTAGGTAGTGGACCACCTCTATTACTATTACATGGCTACCCTCAAAATAAGTTAATGTGGAGAAAAATTATACCTTTGCTTTCAAAACATTATACCGTAATTTCCTCTGATTTAAGAGGATATGGTGATAGTGATAAACCAATTTCTGAAAAGGTTAATTTATACAGTAAACGGGAAATGGCAAAGGATCAAATTTTCTTGATGAAAAAGTTAGGTTTTGACAGTTTTTTTGCCATTGGCCATGATAGAGGAGCAAGAGTTTTTCACCGAGCAGCATTAGATTATTCTGATTCGATTAAAAAATTAGTATTAATAGATATTGTTCCCACAAATCATATTTATCAGAACTTAACTAAAGAAATTTCACAAAGCTTCTTCCATTGGTTTTTCTTAAGTCAAAAAAGTCCTTTTCCCGAAAAAATTATTTTAAATAATAAAAGTTTTTATATAAAGAGTATGCTAGGCCGACTTGGTTCAGTAAATAATTTCCTAAATAATGATATAATTGAAATCTATATTAAAAAGTTTTCAAAAAAATCAATATTTGCTTCTTGTGAAGATTATAGAGCAGGAGCAACTATAGACCTTAAACATCAGCTAATGGATAAAAATAAAATAGCATGCCCTACTCTTATATTATGGGGAGATAGTAGCCTTGTTGGAAAGAACTTTAAACCTTTAGAGGTTTGGAAGAGTTATTGCAAAATTTTAAAAGGATATGCTCTTAAAGGAGGCCATTATTTACCTGAAGAAAACCCAAAAGAAGTAGCATCAAAAATTAATAATTTTTTAATGTAGTTTATTACCCTCTACCAATATAAGGCATTTTATTTGCCATTATAGTCAAGTTTAAAATGTTTGTATCTAAAGGCAATTTTAATATATTAATTATTGTTTCAGCTACATGTTTTACATCCATCGTAGCTTCTTTTAGCTTTTTACCATTAGGCTGTATTACCCCTTCCTTAAAACTTCTAGTAAGTTTTGTTTCAGCATTACCTATATCTATTTGACTGCAAACTATGTCATCATTTCTTCCATCTAAAGCTATGCTTTTTGTCAGACCTGTAACTGCGTGTTTAGAAGTAGTATATGCTACGCTTCCTGGTCTTGGAGTATAGGCAGATATAGAACCATTGTTTATTATTCTACCTCCCCTAGGTTTCTGTTTTTTCATCAATTTATATGCAAACTTAGCACAAAGAAACATGCCATTAATATTAACATCAATTACTTTTTTCCAATCCTGAAAATTTATTTCATCAATGGTCTTAGTCTTTAACCCAATTCCTGCATTGTTAAAAAGAACATCTAACCTTTTATACTTCTTATCTACCTCTAAAAATAATTTTTGCACTTCTGTTTCCACGGAAACATCACAACTAAAAATTTGACAAAAACCTTTATTTTTATTTTTTTCAGATTTCTTTTTAGTTTTAATCAGTTTATCTGTATTTCTGCCTACTAAAAATACATGCCATCCTTCTTTTAATAAAGCTAAAGCAACTGCTTCTCCTATACCTGAGCCAGCTCCTGTTACAATAGCTACCTTATTATTATTTATTTTTTTTTTCAATCTGATCACCAAAAGCAACCTTAAGAAGAGGCTTAATAACTTCATCTTTTAGATTAATACCCACTCCACACTTAATTTTTAAATTATTATACTCTTTTTTATATGTCTCTAATCCTAGACTTTTTGCTTTTTCAATTATTGTTTCTTTTTCTTTTTCTGGAGTGAGTGGATCTAAATACAATCGTTGAAGTTTTAAAAAAGAAAATGGATTTCCATAAGTATAAGGATTATTATTAATTTCTTCTAAATTATTTTTTTTATGTAAAGGGCATCCATCTAAGCAGGCATAACATTCAATACATGATGTTAAATTATGATATGAATGATCAGCCTCTACGTTTAAGTTATTTTTAATTGAAATATTATTATAACCTTGCATTTGCCTTGATATGCCATCTCTTTTGACTACAAAGTCCTTTATCTTAGGTAAAGTTGCAATAGGACTAATTTTATCACCATCCTTTACTCTAGCTCTACAAGCTAATCTAGGTTTATCATTTACATCTATTGTACAAACTCCACAATTACGAGCTCTGCATCCATATCTAAAAGCTAAATCATCTATTTCATTTTCTTGAGCTTGTAATAATACGTCCAAAGCCATAGGTCTTTCGTCAAAATCTCTTTTAATATAGTTATATTCTACATATTTTTTCTTGTTATCTCTAAAGAGTTCCAACTTAAGTGTTATAAATTCATCTTTTTCCATACGAATGCCTAATAAGTAATATTCTGACTTTCACCTGGCGCAGCAGCAGAGCTACCTGGCTCAATTTTAATTACTTTTTTGTTTTCGCCAAGGATTTTCTTATATTTTTTTTCTATAATAGAATCTCTTATATTAAGTGGTAGATAACGTAATATCCTGGCTTTTAATAGTCTAGACTTTTCATTTATTTTATAAATAATTAATCTTTTAAATTCAGTTCTAGTTCTGGGCAACTTTGTAACCTTAAAACCTAATCTACTATCAAAGTTTACTACAGTTGAATAAGGTTTTGAAAATATACTAGATGCTCTTCTGTCCAATCTAACATGCCCTCCAACACTTTTATCTCTCTTTAAAGAAGCTAGTGCTACAGATTTAGCTGTATAGATCATGTTTTTCAATTCTATATAGTCTATAAATTGTTGGTTCCATTTTCTTTCTAAATTTATTTTTACATTTTTTACTTTTTTTTCTAATTTTTCTATATAAGTAATTATTTTCTTTAATTTTTTTTCAGACCTAGCTGGACCTATGTTATTCCAACACTCTTTTTGAAATTCTAATTTTAATTTATATATTTTTTCAACTCCATTACTTCCAAATAAATTATCATAGTATTTTATACTTTCATCAAAATCTCTATCATCAAATGTTATTTTTTCCTTTTTAGCATAATCTGCTGCAGACTTTCCAGCTCTATATCCAAAAACAGCTAATTCTGTGAGAGAAGTTGAACCTAACCTATTCGCTCCAAATAAACCTCCCATAGCTTGACCAGCAGCATATAAACCTTTTATTTCTTCTGGATTATTTATATCCTTGCTTGTTTTAAAAGCTTTTGCATATTCATCTACTCTTACACCGCCCATTGAATAATGAGCACCAGGCCTAATTTCCCAAGGCTCCTCTGCGTTACCAGCCTTCTTCCCTAATGCTTGTCTAGCATTATTATATGCTGAAGGCAGTGCACCTTTTAAATATTTCATAAAATATTCACCTGATTTTGGTGCTAGTTTATTTGCTGTCATATCCAGATAGGCTCCTCCGTTAGGGCTTCCTCTACCATCCTCAACAGCTCTCATAATAGCTTCAGAGCATTCTGCTCTAGTCCTTAAATAAACACTGTCTAATATTATCTTATTATTATTATCTCTTAAAACACCTAAAAAACTTGCTGTAGCAGGTTCTCCAGCTAATAAACCCTCATATGAAGGAGGAGATGCAAGACAAAATGGTAAAAATTGGATTTGTTCCATATCCAGCAAATCAGCACCAGCTCTAATTGCTAAGGCATAGCTATCTCCTGTATTTCCTCTCATTGTATCAGTTTTAGGAAAAAATAAAGTTGACAATCCACCAGATGCTAATATTACAGTTTTTGATTTGATAATTAAAAGTTTACCTCTACAAGCATCATATGCTAATCCACCAACCACAATGTTTTTGTTATCATTACTAAGTTTATTGTTATCACTTTTTATTATTTCTAAAAACCAACAGTCTTCTATGTATTTTACATTTTTATATTTAATAATAGTATCCCAAATATTATGGCCAAATGCCAAACCACTATTTTTATGGCCTACTGACCTTGATTTATTATGTCCTCCCATAGCTATTGCTAAGGTCTTAGGTTTTTCAGTGTCTTTATTTATAGAAGGTCTCAATCCATTCATTCTTAAACGATCATAAGCTTCTTTACTATCTTTAGCGAAAGCCGAAGTAATTTTTTCATCTGGCAAATCAGCTCCTGCAAGCTTAATATTTTCAGATAATACACTTTCAGTATCTTTAATATCACCAGATTCTCTTACTGTCATAACACCTTCACATATTTTAGTATCCGACGAGCTCATAGGATCTTTAGATATTACGATAACATTAAGACCTTCTTCCGCAACAGCCTGTACAGCCTGACTTCCTGTACCACCAGACCCTACTACTATCACATCACATTCAAGTATATCTATATTTGTTGTGTTTTTCATATATAATTATAAAATACATTATATTATTAATTTCAAAAACAACTTTTTTTAAATTAACTTTGAAAACTTATCATGATTAACAAAAGAAACTTTATTAAAGCCTCACTTTTTTTTACTATTATAGGAATAAGTAGTTTTAAAAACTTACTTTCAGAAAGTAACTCTGATTTCAGTAAATCTAAAATAAATAAAAAAATAATAGCTAAAACAGGACAAAAAGTTCCTTCGGTAGGCATGGGTACTTGGCTCACTTTTGATGTTGGTCATAATACAAAAAAAATTTTAAAAAGAACAGAAGTTTTAAAAAAGTTTTTTGAATATGGAGGAGAATTAATTGACTCTTCCCCAATGTATGGTACCTCTGAAAGAGTAATTGGAAAGTGTTTAGAAAAAATTAACATGCCCTATAAACTTTTTTCTGCTACAAAAGTTTGGACACCTAATACTTGGCACGGGAAGCAGCAAATAAAAAACTCTTTTAATCTTTGGAAAGTTAATAAGTTTGATTTAATACAAGTTCATAATTTAGTAAATTATGAGGACCATTTAGAAAATTTATATGAACTAAAAAGAAATAAAGATATTGATTATGTTGGTATTACTACTTCTCATGGATGGAGGCATGAAAAAACTATAGATATTATGAAAAGATATGATTTAGATTTTGTTCAATTTACTTACAATATATTAGATGACGAAGCAGAAAAATATCTTTTAGATTTAGCATTTGAAAAAAATATATCAGTAATAGCAAATAGACCTTTTAAGGGGGGAAACCTTTTTAATTATACATCAAATAAGAAATTACCTAGTTGGGCAAAAGAAGAGGGGATTAATAATTGGGCATGTTTTTTTCTCAAATTTATTACTTCCCATCCATCAATTACTTGTGCCATACCCGCAACTACTAATGTAATACATATGGAGGAAAATATGAAATCCATGTATGGGTTCATTCCTGATAAGAAATTTAGGAAAAAAATGAAAAGCTATTTCAAAGAATTATAACTCATCAAAATTATATTTAAATTTAATTTAAATAATATAAAATCAAAGCTAATTTATGATTATATTTTCTAAAAAAAATAACAATGAAGCTAGCGCAATAAAAGAGTTTAAAATAGGTCAAAAATATACTGAAGAGTGGACACCAACGTTAAATGATATAAAGAAATATGCTCAACTTTCTGGGGATTATAATCCTATTCATATATATAAAGAAAGTGCAGAAAAATTAGGTTATAAACTAAACATTGTTCACGGCAACCTAACTTGTTCCTTTATATCAAAAGTTGTGGGGATGAACTTTCCAGGTAAAAATAGTTTAATCATAGAACAAAATATTTCTTTTCCTAATTCAATTTATCCTGATGATACTATCAAGTTTGATTTTATAATTTTATCAGTAAATAATGCCTTTAAAGTTCTTGAAATAAAAGTTAAAGGTATAAAAATTGATAGTAAATTTACTAATAGTATGAATACTGTCTTAAGAGGTAAGATAATATGCAAAGTTTAAAAGCGTCGCCTATTTTGATATTTGGAGCATCTGGCACTATTGGTAGTTATTCAGCTCAAATGCTGAAAAAAAATAATTTTCAAGTCCTACTTTCTAGTAGTAGAAAAAATAAGAAATTAAAAGATCTAAGTTATAGACTTAAATCAGACTATTTAGGATTCAACCTTACAAAAGACTTTGATGCTAATATGTTAAGAAAAAAAATTAAAAAATACACTTCTAGTTTAAGTGGCATAATAATATCAGTAGCCTTACCTTTTCCTAATAAGTTTTTACATAACACTGAGGATAATATTCTAATACGACAATTAAAAATTCATGTTATAGCTTTAGATAAAATTATTAAATCATGCTTGCCTTTATTAGAAAAATCTAAGAAAGATTTTGTTCCTAGAATAACATATATTTCTACTGAATATTTAATAGGGAGCCCACCTATAAAAATAGGACCCTATTTAGCAGCAAAAAGCGCTGCTACTACATATGCTAAAGTATTAGCTAAAGAATTAATAAATAAAGGTATTAAAGTTTTTATAGTTTCTCCAGGCATGATTAAATCTAACTTGACAGCTGAACTTCCTGAAGAATATATGGAACAAATAAAAAAGGACCTGCCAGGTAAAAGACTTACATCTGCAAATGAGATAGCTTTGACAATAAATGCTATTTATAAAGGTTATTTAGATGCCTCATATGGAAATGAAATTCAAGTATCAAATGCAGAAAGAAGATAAAAACAAAGCTAAAAATGAACTAGCAGGCTACTTAAAAAGCTCAACTTATTTAGATTTAAAACCTGAAATTGCAATGCAAATAGCAAAAAGATTAGTAAAAAATAAACAAATGTTGGATAACAAGTTAAGCAATATTAAGCTTTCAATATTATCTAACTTTAATTTAGATTTTATTAAAGAATCTATAGAGTTCTGTTTATATCAAAGAGGACTAAATGCTACTATAATCACTTGTGACTATGGAACTATGATTACAGAATTAATTAATCCAAAAAGTCAAAATTATAACTTTCAACCTGAATATATTTTAATATGGCCAACATATAGAGACATAACTAAGTTTGATGAAGGACCAAGAAAAGAAGTTTCTTTTTGGTCTTCCTTATGGAAAATATCAAAAAAAAAAAATATTAAAATTTTTCAAGTGCTATTTGATAAACCTCCATTTTTACACATAAAAGATTTAAACAATAAAAAAAATATAGATTTATGCACACATATTTCATACACAAATGCAGAACTACAAAAAAAATATAAAAATAATATTAGCTTTATATCCATAGAAAAACTTCAAATTCATATCGGCTCTAAAGAATGGCATGATCAAAGAGTTTATAACTTATGCAAACAACCCTTTTCACTTAATGCCGTGCCTAGTATTTCTCATTTTCTATCCTCTAATATAGCAGGCATGTTGGGGAAGTATAAAAAAGTTTTGATATTAGACTTAGACAATACACTTTGGGGAGGGGAAATAGGTGATTTAGGGGTAGATAATATTATTTTAAATAGAGAAACCAGCGAAGGAGAAAGTTATATTAATTTTCAAAAATATATCAAGGAACTTCATAGTGCTGGTGTAATTTTAGCAGTTTGTTCTAAAAATAATATGAGAACAGCAAAAGAAGCTTTTTCTAAACATCCAGAAATGATTTTGAAACTTGATGATATAGCCTGCTTTGTTGCCAATTTTAATGATAAAGCATCTAACATTACTTATATTAAAAAATTTCTTAATATAGACTTTGATTCATTTGTTTTCGTGGATGATAGCAGAATAGAATGTGAATGGGTAAAAAATAATATTCCGGATGTTAGTGTAGTTAATTTAAAGGGAGATCCTTCTTACTATATTAATGAATTGGATAGGCATGGTTTCTTTACAAAAGAAAAAATTACAAAAGAAGATAAAAATAGAATAAAGTCTTACAAAGCAATAAGAGAAATAGAAAAAATAAAGAAAAATAATATTAACCTTGAAGCGTTTTTAAAAAGCCTTAATCCTATTTTAATTTTAGAAAGTGTATCTTCCTTTACTATTGATAGGATTGAACAGCTAATATTAAAGACTAACCAGTTTAAATTAAACAACTCTATATATGATAAAAAATATATAAAAAATAATAAAAATAATATTTTAGCCTTTAGATTTAAAGATAAACTAAATGACTATGGCATAGTGGTAGTTTTAGTATATGAAACTTCTAAAGAAGTATTGTACATTAAGAATTGGGTTATGAGCTGTAGAGTTTTCCAAAGAAATATTGAATTTGCAATAATACAATTAATAAAAAAAATAGCTAAAATACGATCATGTAAAAAAATTAAGTTAGAATTGGTTAAACTGAAGAAAAATAAAGTAGCAATGGAAGCATTAAAGAAAATGAATGCTAAGGAATCTAAAGTTTCCTCAATATATGATATAAATATAGATTCAAATCTAAAAAGCGATTTAATAAAAATTAAAAATATAAAAAAGGTTTTAGAAAATGGGAAATGAAGAAAAAATTTTAAAAAAATTAGAAAAAATTTTTCAAATAATTTTTGATGACTATAGTTTGAGGCTTTCAAAAAATATGACTGCTGAAGATATTGAGGAATGGGATAGTTTGAATCAAATAAAAATTATTTTAGCCTGCGAAAAAGAATTCTCGGTGAAGCTTAATGTAAGGGAAATAAATAACTTTGCAAATATAGGAGAAATGGTAACACACCTTAGTAATTTGGAAGCTAACATTGAATAGGATTAGCCTTGTTATTTAGCAGTGAAATATTTTTATGTATATTCCTTCCTATTAGTTTAGCAGCTTTTTATATAATTAAAAAAACACAATATAAAATAGAATTATTAATTATTTCATTATTATCTTTGTTTTTTTATGCCTGGAATGACCCCAAATGGTTACTTTTATTATTATCTTCAATAATATTAAACTATATATTTGGTCAGGTCATATTTAGAGAAAAACGAAAATTCTTTTTGGAAGTTGGAATATGCCTTAATTTGTTTATCATAGGGTGGTTTAAGTATAAATATTTTTTCCTAGGTTGGGCTTTCCCTGAAGAAAATAAAATAAATTATTTAATACCACTAGCTATTTCATTTTTTACATTCCAACAGATTTCCTACTTAATTGATATTAAAGATAAAATTGTAAAACCACTTAAGTTTCTAGACCACGTTTTTTATGTTAGTTTCTTTCCACAATTGATTGCTGGCCCTATAGTTTTAGCAAAAAATATAATTCCACAAATAGTACAAATAAAAAATAAAATTTTTTCTCTTAATTTGTTTATTCTGGGTACAGTAGTTTTTTTTATAGGTTTGTTTAAAAAGGTATATTTAGCGGATAATTTGGCACCATTTGTAGATTTAGGTTTTAGTCTAATAGATAATGGTTTAACTTTTCCTGAAGCTTGGGCAATAGTATCAGCCTTTGCGCTTCAATTATATTTTGATTTTTCAGGCTATTCAGAGATGGCAGTAGGTTTAGGACTTCTTTTTGGATTTAGGCTACCAGTAAACTTTAATGTACCTTTCAAATCCGTGTCAATGATAGAATTTTGGAAAAAATGGCATATTTCTGTAACTAATTTTTTTATGCTTTATGTTTATTCTCCTTTATCACTTTATCTAAATAGACTAAAGATTGGTAAATTTTCTCAGAACTATCTTCTTATGTTAATAATCCCAACACTATTTACTTTTTTTCTTTCTGGCTTATGGCATGGAGCAGACTGGAAATTTGTATATTTTGGCCTTATAAATGGCATAGCATTAATAATTAATCATTTTTGGAAAATATTTAAACTTCCCAAACTTCCCAAATTATTTTCATGGTTTCTAACTATAATAGTGGTTTTAATATCTTTTGTTTTTTTTAGAGCAAATGATATTGATGAAGCCTTAAAGCTTTTATTTATAATGTTCAATCCTAGTTTGCTTTTTCTTCCTGATTGGTTCAGTAATTATTTTAATATAGCTATAGGCATAAATTTTTCAGTACTTCCTTTTTTTCTAACTGGTACATTTTCATTAAAGTTTCTTGTTATTTTTTTGTTCTGTGCATACTTATCATTAGCGATTCCAAATGTAGCAGATAAAAATTTTAAATTAGCCTTTAGTTGGAAAAACTCTTTTTATTTAGCTGTAGTAATTTTATTTTCCTTATCAGGAATAAATGAAGAAGTATCATTTATTTATTTTCAGTTTTAAAAATAAAATAATATATGACTTTATAATTTATTAATTTTTTCTTTATTGTAACCTACGATAACCACATCAATTCTTTTTCCATTAAATACTGCATCATTTATTTTTTTTCCTTCTACTTTAAATCCACATTTTTTAAAAACTCTTTCTGAAGCCTTATTGATCACGTAATAACCTGCTGTAACTTTTTCAAGCTTTAGTTTAATGGTAGCAAATTCAAGTACTTTAGTAACAGCAAGTGTAGCTATTCCTTGCCCCCAAAAACTCTTATTACCTATGAAAAATGATATCTCTCCTTTTTTATGATGCCATTTAATTTCACCTATCTTTATGTTACCTATGTGTATTTCATCAAAATATATACCAAAAAGAAAGTCAGAATTTGAAGAAAATTTATTTTTAACAAAATTTTTTATGTTTATAGTGTTCTGTTTTGAGAATCTTATATCAGTATATTTTATAACTTCTTCATCATTTAACCAACTAACATATTCTTTTGTTATGTCTTTTTCTGTCAAAATTTTTAAGTAACAATTCTTATTTATTGTTAGAACAATATTTTTTTTTTCACTAATTTCTATGATCATTTCCTTTAGGTAAACCAAATACTTTTGACATTATTATAATAATCCCCGTTTTTTTATAAAGATTATCAACATAATAAGTTATATATTAATTTTTAAACTAAAGATATTTATTAATTTGTAATATATTATACCTCAATTTATATACTATAATATTGGCTTTATGATATTAGCTTCTATAATATAACTATTTTAAAATATTATTTCTATTTACAAATATGAGAAAAATAAAAAATAAAAAAGCTATTACGTTTTTATTGTTTAAAATACCATTTTGTATCCTTATGGTAATAATATTCTTTGAGTTAATTTCTTATTCAATCAGGGATTATAGAGCTATAAGGCATGGCTTAGATAGGAAAGTAGCTAAGATAGAAAGTTTAAATTATATACATAGTCTGGATTTTATATTATTTGGTGATAGTGTTACAAAAGATATAGCAGATAAGTATAATTTAATACCTCAAAATTTAAAAGCTTTAAACCTTACTACTAACAAAGCTAGTGGTTTAATAGGGTCTTATTTACTTTATAAGAAATTATTAGAAAAAAGTGAACCTCCGAATAAACTAATTATAAGTTCTACTCCTGGATTCTTAACTTATTTTCCACAACATAAAACAAAAGAACTATATTTAAATTCAGTATTTAATAGTAAAAAAGATAAAAATGAAATAAGCAAATATTATAGTTCAAAAAAACAAAAGGTTTCTTATTATAAAATTCTTACAAAGTTTAAAAATAAATATAAACTGACAATATTTAATATTAATGAAAAAATTATTTATCCTATTATAAATTTTCTTGGTTTCATTAATATAAATGATGCTATAACCTTTGGTAAAATAGAAGTTCCAAATATAGAATTGCTTAAAAGTTTAGAAAGTAATAAAAAAATTATTAACTATGAATTCTATGAAAGTTCAATTGATATAACTAAAGAATTTGAATTACTAATTAACAATTTCTTCAAACTATTAAATTCTAATAAAACTGAAATATATGTTATATGGGCACCCTTAAGAAGTAATTATTATGAAAGTTTATTAAAAACAGGAGATTTAATAATTCTAGAAAATTTTTTAAAAGAAAAAGCTAAAACTTATAATCTCAAATTAAATATTTTTGATATTTCTGATGCATATCCTTTTCCTCCTATTGCTTTTCGGGATGTCGATCACCTTAAGCAAGGTTATTGGAAAGCATATTATTCTTATATTTTAAAAAAACATTTAAGTACTACTCACTACTGATTATGTAGGTAATAGTTTTCATGCTATTCTAAAGTACAGAATTGAATTTCAAGTTTATTTTTCAGAAAAAGTTTTTCGTTCCATATTTTGTTTAAGATAGATTCTTCTCTTCCTGAAAAAATGGAGATGCTTTTGACACTATTAATTTTATTCACTATCTCATTTGGCATATCTTTCTGCCAGTTTTTTGAAAGGTTTACTAAAAATCCTTCTGTAGCACTTTTATTTTCTAATGGTAAATTCCTATAAGTAATTTTATTATTTTCATAATTATATTTTTTTACAGAAACTGGTATGGGCTTAAAAAATATACTTACTATTTGGTCTAAAATACTTCTTTGATAAAATATCTTTATAATTTTTGTCTTATTTTGAATATCTTTCAAATTAATTTGAGAACCCCATCCTATAATTTTTTTTTCAGAGCAAACTTGATTTAATTGTATTTTTTCTTTTCTTCTTTTATATAAAAAAAATATACTAGAGATTTTTTCAATATAATAATAGTTTTGGTATAAACTTAGGAAAGAATGACTAAATGGGTCAAGATCGCTTTGCTGATAAACTAAGTTTAGTCTTCCTGAATCATCTAAGTAATTAGAGTTTTTGAGAGATATATAATTACTAGAATTCATATAATTAGTTACTCCTGGAACTACATCAAAACTTTTTATTTTTGAATTTATAAAAGGAGTAATAAAATTGACAAATAATGTATACTTTTGAGTAGGTATTTCTTTATTATAAAAATTATACTCTGCATTAAGATATTTTGATTTTGTACTACTGGCGTTACTTAGTAATACGTCCTTTAATCCTTCCCACTGCATAATAACTCTATTAAACTTACCCTCAAACATTGTTTTAGTAGATGGCCACAATAAAAATGAAAGTAATATGCCTACAATTACAATATAAATTAAACTCTCTGGTTTATGCTTTAAAATTAGTATTTTATTATTAATACTATTTGTATTAGTTGAAAAGTATAGGAATATAAATATTGGAAATGTAATAAGTGCCCTTATCATATGTTCTCCATCTTGCCTTAAAAAACCAGTTTTTATTAAAATTAAAAAAAATAAGGAATATAAAGTAGTCATAATCCAATTAATAATATAAAGCTTACTTTTACTATTTTCTGTAAGACTTATTTTATATAAACTATAAATAATTGATGCTAAAAATAGAAAATATAAGATTATATTTCCTTCTTCTGCAAAAATTTGGCTATATGCATTAGATATTTTAAATATTGATGTAAAGTAAAGGGTCAAATCTTTTATATTATGATTAGCCAGATAACTTACAATAATAATAGATAATAATAATATAATGCTATATGAAAAATTATTTTTCTTTGACCTTAATTCAAGAAAAAATAACATTAATATATTAATTAGAACTATAATAGTATAACTACCTTTTGATAAAGCAACAAAAGCAGAAAAAAACAAATAAGAAAATAAAAATAATGAATACTTTTTTTTTATTACTTCATATAGAATTGGTATTATAAATAGATAAAGTAATGACCTAGCATCAGTTGATAAAGATAAGGCACTTATTATAAAAAAAAAAATTATAAATTTTAAAAGAGGATTTATATCAGTTTTATTTATAATTTTAAATAAGGCAAAAACTAATAATATGGAAACTATTACTTGTATAGTTAACACGTAAATATAAGTTTCTGGATGAAATACAGAATAATTTAGAATAGACCAAGGTCCAGCTGTTATTAGTATATCTGTTCCATATTTAAGTCCTTTATAAAAAGCTTCATGCAAATACCATAAGAATGAATAATCACCATCAAGCTGTAAATCCTTAAACCTCCAAAAAGGCCATAAGAAAACTGCTAAAAGAGTTAGACCTATTTCAAATAAATATGAAGTTTTTACTTTATTTGTGTAAAAATTAAAAAACTTCATAAAATTTAATTTAACCTTTTTTATTTCCTGATTTTTCTCCTACCAATATTACATAGGTAAAAAGATCTTTTATACTAAATGACCATTCTTTAGGTATAAAACCATTTTTTTGTAGCAAATTAAAAGCTGCTTTTTTGTTTTTTATTTTATTAGGTTCTTCTGGGTGTAATTTATTATTATTTTTTAATATATATTTCATAAAAAAATGTATTATATGCAATGCTATTACGCTTAAACCAAATACAGGAGGCCAAAACAAAATAATTTTACCCCCTTTTTTTGTTACTCTATTAAATTCTATCAATATTTTTTCAATTTCTTCTTTAGAAAAATGCTCCATTACTCCTAAATTATAAATACCATCTACTTCATTATCTTTAAATGGTAGCTTAAAAATACTTGCTTTTTTAATTTCAACATTTTTATTATGGTTTTTTTTATAAACTTCTAAAGCTTGTCTAGATATATCCACTGCTTTTATTTTCATTTTATTTACAATATTAGTATCCACTTCTCCACTTCCACAGCCAGCATGAATTAATGTACTTCCCGGTAAAAAATATTTATTTATATATCGATCAAGGTTAGGTCTAATTAAATATTTCCTATAAATATTAGCAATCATATCGTAAAAATGAGAGCTATGCTCTTCAGATTTTTTTTTATTTTTAAGTGACCAATATTTATCCCATTCAATTTCTGAGTTTTTTCTATTATTTAAATATTTTTCTTTATTAGTTACTTTTATGCTTTTAGATAAGAAAATAGTTTTTAGAAAAAAACTAAATAAAAAAAATAGGCTAGAAAATATATCCTTAATTTTCATTTTTGAAGACCCATATGTCCTAGCTGGTAATGCTATAGCTTTTTCGGTTATTGAAAAGTTATTTTTCCACAATAAATACATACTTTCCCAAAAGAAGGAATACGAAACAGATTTTATTTTTTTAAAAACTTCAATATCAATTTTATGTATATTATACAATCTATAAGCGCCTGTTGAATCATATGGTGTGCCTAAAAAAAGGTATATAAGAAAACGAGCAACTTTTGTGAGTAGTTTTCTATGAATAGCCCACGTTTCTAACCCTTCCTTTTTTTTAAACCTATTTGTAGTAACTATATCAAATTCTTTTCCTAGCTTTAATATATCTGGGATAAGTTTTGGATCATGTGAAAAATCGCAATCCAAAGTTAATACTTTTTTATATTTATTTTTATAACCATATTTAATTCCTTCGATATGTGCAGAACCTACTCCTAGTTTACCTCTCCTGCTGATCAAATTTATTCTTTTTGACCTTTTTGTCATGTCTGCAACTATTTTACCTGTACCATCAGGAGAATTATCGTCTACTACTAAAATATCACAGTCTATGGGAAGAGAACTTATAGAGTTAACCATTCTTGTGATATTATTTTTTTCATTATATGTTGCTAGCATAACTAATAAATCATGCCTTGCCCTAATTTTTTTTTTATTATTTATTTTCATTAATTTCTATTCTCATCAACTCATTAATCATATCATAAAATGAAACCTTAGGCTTCCAGCCAGTAAATTTTTTTATTCTACTAATGTCACCTACTCTAGGTACAGCTGCAGAGGTTTTATCCTTAAATTTTTTATCTAATCTTACATACTTTTTATAATCTAATCCTTGGGACTTAAATGCTATTTCAATATAATCACGAGTAGTATGGCCTTTTCCACTTGCTATTATATAATCATTAGGAACATCAGAACTTAAACACAAGAACATTGCTTCAACGACATCTGTGACATAACTCCAATCAACAATTGATTCTAAGCTTCCTATTTTTATATTATTTAATTTGCCTTTAATAATATTCTTTATACCTAAACTTATTTTTTTTGAAAAAAAAAGACTATTTCTTCTAGTAGACTCATGGTTATATAAAATTCCTGACATACAAAATAGGTTATGATTATTTTTATAGTAATTTGCTATCTCCATACCTAATGCTTTGGATTGTCCATAAATATTTAAAGGATTTATTGGGTGTTCTTCATTTTGTGGATATTTCTTTGGATTGCCAAATATGTGAGAAGAAGATGCATAAAATACTTTACACTTAGGAACATAATTTAATACAGCATCCAAAACATTTAGAAAACCTTCAACATTAACTTTATAACTCAATTCATAAAGATCTCTAGTTGGTAATATATTATTATTTTGTGATGAATTATGAAATGCAGCCAGGTAGTAAATTTGTGATGGGTCTATTCTTTTAATAAACCTATTTATGTCTTCTCTTGATTGTAAATTATATTTATTTTTAATAGTTTTAGAATCTACTAATAATTGATTTTTTGAAAAGCCTGTAACCTGGTATCCTTTCTTTCTCAATAAATTACTCAAATAGTATCCATCTTGTCCTGTGTGACCAAATATAAGTGCTCGCTGTTTAGTCATTTAAAAAAATCTCAAATTTTGGTAAAGGAAAGATTAAAGCTCCTCCTTTTCTTAAAAATTCAGCTTCTCTAATAATAAATTCTTTTTTAAAGTGCCACGGCAAAACTAAATAATAATCGGGTTTTTTATTTCTTGAAATTTCTTCACTATTTATTGGTATTTTAGTTCCAGGAGTAAAGCACCCTAATTTTCTAGGGTTTCTTTCTGCAGCCATCTCTATTTGCGAAGAGTTAAAATAACAATATTGTAATAAAACATTTCCTTTTGTAGAAGCACCATAAATATGTATTCTTTTTCCCTTTTCAGTTTCTTTATCAATAAAACTTTTTAATTTATTCATCTCACTATTACAACTTTTCATAAAGTTATGATATGTCACAGATTCTGTTAAAGATAATTTTTTTTCCTTTTCTATTAATGAAGAAACTTTATTTGCGTTTATTTTAATTGAAGACCTTTTATTACATACATATAATCTGTGGCTACCACCATTAGAATCATTTAAATCTGCATCAAAAATAACAAATTCATGTTTTGCAAGTAAACTTTTCAAAACTGTTATTGAATAATATTCTAGATGCTCATGACATATGGTATCATAAGAATTTGCCTGAATCATTGATCCTAAGTCTGATTGCTCTAAAACCCATATACCTTCTTTGTCTAATATATTTTTTACAGATTCAACAAAGTTATCTGGTTTTTCTAAGTCATATAAAACTGCTATTGATGTAACCACTTTAAATTTATTATTTTTAGTGTAAGGCTTTAATACTTCTGCATTAAAGAAAGAAGGTATCTTTATTATATCTTCTTCATAATATTCACCAAATTGCTTGGATGAAGGGTCTACGCCAAATCTATTAAGTTTTTTATTTTTATAAGCATTAAGTAGTGTTCCATCGTTACTAGCAATATCTAGTACATAATCTCCATCATTAAGATTGACTTTGCTTTCTACAGATTTAACTATTGATGCTAAATGATTACGCATAGTTGAGTTTATTCCAGACCTGTAACCATAATTATCATGATAAAGTAAATCTTGTGATACTGAATGCTTAAGCTGAACTAAACCACAATCTGAACACTTTACTAATATTAAAGAAAACCTTTCTACTTCCTCGTTAATATCTTTTGGAAAAACACCAGAAAGAGCTTGTTTTCCTAAATTTACTACTTCTTCTAAATTATTTGAATTACATATTCTACATGCATTAATAGTATTGATCATTGTTAGCCTCTATGTTCAGCACATACACAAAAAATGTAATTAAAATAAAACTTTTAATATACATTATTACCTTAAAATATTTTTTTTTGAAATTTTGTCATTTTAAAATATTGAGAATACCACAAAAAATTTATACCTACTAAGGTTTTTATAGATTTATGAAGCTTCTATAATTTTTTTATTAATTTATAAAAAAAAACTACATTTGATTATGCAAGATGATTAATAGTTTTTACGAATTAACATCTATTACTATCCTTCCATAGGATTTTCCTTCAATCATATTTTTAGATGCAATCATTACATCTTGAATAGGAATTACTGACGTCATTTTTTCAAGGTGCTCTAAATTAAGATCAGTTGATAATCTCTCCCATGCTTCAATTCTGTCTTTTAAAGGGCAGTATACACTATCTATACCTACTAAACTTACGCCCCTAAGTATGAAGGGCATTACAGTTGCAGGTAGATCAAACCCCTGTGCAAGACCACATGCTACAACAATTCCTTTATATTTTGTAGCTGCACAAACATTTGCTAATGTATAACTACCTACTGAATCTATTGCTCCTGCCCAGCATTCCTTTGCTAATGGTCTTCCTTTTTGTGATAACTCCTTCCTGTCAATAATTCTTTTAGCCCCTAATAATTTCAAATAATTACTGTGTTCCGGTCTACCTGAGGAAGCAACTACATGATACCCTAACTTTGTCAATAGAGTTATTGCTACACTTCCTACTCCACCTGTTGCACCTGTAACTAAAATTTCTCCATCCTCTGGAGTTACACCATTTTTTTCTAGTGCTAAAACACAAAGCATAGCAGTATAGCCTGCTGTACCGATAGCCATTGCTTGTTTTAGGCTCAATTTTTCCGGTAATTTTACTAACCAGTCTCCCTTAACTTTTGCTTTTTGAGACATACCTCCCCAGTACTTTTCTCCAACCCCATAGCCATTTAATACTACTTTATCTCCTACTTTAAATTTCTCATTTAAGCTTTCCTCAATCTCTCCTGAAAAATCTATTCCTGGCACCATAGGATAATCTTTTATAATTGGAGACAATGATGTTAATGCTAATGAATCTTTATAATTAAGTGTTGAATATTTTATATTAACTAAAGTATCTCCTTCAGGTAAATCAGAAAGTTTTATAGTTTCTACATTTCCAGTAGCCTTTTGATCTTCTTTTTTATTAAGAACTAAAGCATTAAACATTTTTTCTCCTTTTAATTATATACGACTGTTAATTTTATTCAAAATTATAATAAACTACTTTCAAATCATACTCTTCTATTACAATGCCTCTGTTTCCAAATCTTTTATTAATTGATCTTTTTTTCAGTTCTTTAAGTTTCTTCAAAATAGACAAGCATTTTTTAAATGCCTTTTAGTCCTCATATTCAAATAAATGACCTAGTCTGTTTCTTCACTCTTTATTCCATATTCTTGTAGTAACAATTCTAAGTAAACCCTTTTCTTTTAATTTCTTAATATACTTTTTTTTATTTTATCCCATCTAAATAATTTTAATTCTAATTCTTTTTCAGATAAAATATCTTGAGTAGTGAAGTTAATTAATTTTGATTTTTTCATTTTATCTTTCAAAATCCTCAATCTCTTTGATTAATTCGGATACTAACTCACCTAAAATAGGTATAAACTCTATTTGTGATAAAGTATAGGTAAATAAAGAAACCAATATAGTGGCACCTAATACCCAACCAAAACCGGAAACTAAACCTCTGAATAAGCTTACCAAAAAAATTTTCCGGAATGAACTATTTATATTAAAGAAATTATGCCTGCTAAATTCTTGAATTGTCTTTTCCAGCTTTTTAATTGAATCGTTTTTGTTTTTCATATTATGTTAGAGTGGCACTTCTATTTGTATTTATTTTGTACATTAGCCTAAACTTTTAAACATATACTTATTTTCAAAACAATAGCAAGCAGATCACTTTGGATAAAATATCTAAAAAGCTTATTTGTACTTATTATATCTTTGAGCAGGAAGCTCCTTTTAATCCGTGCAACAGTTATCTGAGTCACCACAACATCCGTTACTGCAACAACTTTTACTGCACTCTCCAGAATTGCAATTATCACTACAACAGCCCTCTGCACAACAAGTATGTTTGCAACAAGTCTCTAAATTATCCATCTGTTCAGTCATTATAAACTCCCTTTAAATATATATATTCTAATGATAACTGTTTCACACTGTAAAATCAATCATACTAATTCAATTATTCAACTTTTTCTATAGTGCCATTGTGTTTTTTCCAGAGACTAAACCCACCCTCAAGATTCAATACAGGCTTTAATCCCATTTCAATCGAAATTTTTCCTGCTAAAGCAGACCTCCATCCACTAGCACAGTAAAATATATATGTTTTATCTAGATTAAATATATCTTTATGATAAGGACTATCAGGATCTATCCAAAATTCTAGCATACCTCTTGGACAAGAAAATGAGCCAGGAATTTTTCCCTCTCTTTTTAATTCTCTATAATCTCTTACATCAATAAAAATATAATTATTATCATTTAACTTAGTTTGAGCTTTTTTAATAGATATGGTATCTACTAGCTTGTTTGCTTCATCTACTAACATTTTAGCGCTTTTAGTTATTTCTTGAAACATAGAAACTTCCTTTTGAATTTATACTGTAAGTTCATAATAATATATCCTTTATGAATATTTAAAATCCTAAATAAATTTTTTACTTTATATTACATTTATTTTTTGCATGAAAAGAGTCTTTAATATAACTTATGGCATATATGCATTCTATTCCTATATATTCTTTATATTTACCTTCTGCATCTATGTAAGTATTAGTACCAATTCCTGCTTGTTGCTGTGATCCTGTTCTACTTCCTCTCGTCCAAAATTTTTCATATTCTTGATCTTCAAACTCACAAAAATATAATATATCTGTGATTATTTTATTTTTATTATCTAATAGTCCTGAACCTTGACACCTTCCTCTTCCATAGTTTCCCTCACTATCACTCCATGTACCTTTAGTTTTAAAGTTTATTAACTCACCTTTTTTTCCGAGTATCATTTTTTCCTGTTCTATATATCCTCTAAAATCGAAAGAAAAAGAGTTTGAATTAGAAATATTATTTATAAAAAATAATAAAATAATAAATACAATATGTTTTGAATAACTAATTTTTTTTATGCTCATATTAATCATTTTGTTTATCACGTATATTATATTTATAAAGACCTTAATATTATAGATTTAGTATCGATATAAATTTTATAAAAAATAAATATTTCATTGGTCTTTTAATTCATTTGCTACTTCTTTTAATATCTTTTCCATTTTTTCAGTGATTTTACACTTACTTTTACTGAAATTAATTTCATCCATATATTTTATTGCATAATTACACTTCATTCCTATGAATAACTTTCTATTGGGTAAGGTTGTATCTACGATTTCATATGTACCCACTCCACTGTCTAATGGACCTGATCTTTTATATAAAGACCATGTTTTGTATTGACTTTTATCTATGCTTTCACACATATTATTTAGTTCCATATTATTATTGGAGAGGAAACGAACTACCCCCATACATTTACTTCTTCCATAATTTCCAAAGTTATTAGTCCAAGTTCCTTCACTACTAAAACTTGAAAATTTTCCTTCTTTGTATAAATAAAAAGATTTTATTGTAGTTTTACTTGATCCTGTGATGTTAAGTTCTTTTCTAGAATCATTACATTTCAAATTTGAGACAAAAATAAAACATAATATTATTAATAAGTTTTTTATTTTTTTATTCCCATTCAGTATAAATTTTATAAAAAATAAGCATTTCATTTATTTTCAGCATTACTGTTACTTTCATAAAAGTTTCTTAAGTTAAGATCATCTTCTAAAGAACGTTTAAACCACTTCAAGAAAACTTTTTGCATTTTTTCTGGTTTAACGCCTAATTGTACCATCGCAATTCCTCCATTAACTGATTCACTATACTCGACAATAGAGTTAAATTTAAAACGAAAGAAACTAATTCCTGATACTACTACTTTTTTCCCTAAATATTCAGGAATTTTAGATGTAAATGTAAACATATATTTAGCATACCCTATATCTTCTCTAAAAATATGATCACTCATTTCCCAGAAAAAATTTTTTGCATCTCTATGAAAATAGTTATTAAGCATTAATTTTATATTTTTTTTCCCTTTAAAGGATCCATATATATAGTCATGATAAACGCCATTATCCGCAAAAAGGTTAGAAAGACTTTCTCCATCATTATTGCAGACACTCTGAGTTAATTCATGTGTTACTTTTTCAAACATTTTTTTTCTAATACAAATTGATAATTAAATTTACTAATAATTATTGTCATTAATTTACTCCCACTCAATTGTTGCAGGAGGTTTTGATGTTATATCATATAAAACTCTATTAATACCTTTCACTTCATTTACTATTCTACCTGAAATATATTTTAAGAAATTATGATTAAAGTTATAAACCTCAGCCGTCATACCGTCTTTTGAAGTGATAGCTCTAACTGACAAAGTAAATTCATATGATCTACTGTCTCCCATAACTCCAACACTTTTAACTGGGAGCAAGACACAAAAAGCCTGCCATATTTTATTATATAAATTGTGCTTTTTTAGTTCTTCTATAAAAATAAAGTCTGCCTTCTTCAAGATATTTATCTTTTTATTAGAAATTACTCCAGGTATTCTAATTGCTAAACCTGGGCCAGGAAAAGGATGGCGTCTTACAATATTATCCGGTAGCCTTAATTCTTTTCCTAATTGCCTTACTTCATCTTTAAATAATTCTCTTAGTGGCTCTATCAATTTCAAATTTAACTTTTTCGGTAGGCCTCCTACATTATGATGAGATTTAATTAATTTAGACTTTGATCCCTCAATATGTTTTGACTCTATAACATCAGGGTATAGTGTGCCTTGTGCCAAATATTTAGCATTTTTAATTTTTTTTGCTTCCTTTTCAAAAACTCTTATAAACTCTTTACCAATTATTTTACGTTTTTTTTCTGGCTCAGTTATTCCTTTTAATCTAGAAAAAAATTCTTTTTTTGCATTTACATATATTATTTTAGCATTAGTATATTTTTTAAAATCATTCATTACTTCCTTTTCTTCATCTTTTCTAAGCAAGCCGTGATTAACAAAAATACAAGTTAATTTTCTACCAACTGCCTTATTAATCAAAGCTGCAACTACAGAAGAGTCCACACCTCCAGATAAGCCACAAATTACTTCATCATTCTTCACTTGTTTTTTTATTTGGTTAATTTTTTCATCTAAATAATTTTTTATTTTCCAATTAGGTTTAATTTTTGATATTTTTAAAACAAAATTCTTTATAATTGTTCTTCCTTTTAAAGTATGAATTACCTCAGGATGGAACTGTATTCCGAATATTTTTTTTTCTTTACTAGATATAGCTGAAATATTATTATCTTTGGTGTAAGCTAATATTTCAAATCCTTTTGGTAGCTTTTCTACTTGGTCTCCATGACTCATCCAAACTTGACTTTTGTTGCCTATTTTAAGAGAAGAGCCAAAGATAGCGCTGTTTTTAAGAATTTTTATATTTGCTTTTCCAAATTCTCTTGTATTAGTTTCTTTAACTTTTCCTTTTAATTGCTGACAAATTATTTGCATTCCGTAACAAATACCTAGAATAGGAATATTTAGTTTGTATATATCTTCACTTACTTTTGGAGATGAATTAACAAAAGCTGAAGATGGGCCCCCTGAAAAGATTAAAGCTTTTGGGGAATATTTTTTTACTTCAAACATAAGGTTCTTATAACTTACTATTTCACAATAAACTCCTAACTCTCTTATCCTTCTTAAAATAAGTTGTGTAGTTTGACTTCCAAAATCTACTACCAAAACGGGAATGTTCTTTTCATTATTTTTCATATTATTTGCTATAATTATCCTTCTCTTATTTTAATCTATTAGTATAATCTAAAAAAAAAAATTGTAAGCATTATGTAGCAAAGGAATTATCAAAATTATATTCTTTTTTTAAAATACCAATAAAAAAACCATCAGTATAATACATATCTGGTGTTAATGTAAAAGTATTAGTATTATTTCCACAAGTTTCTTGACTAAGAATTTTATTCACTCTATTTTTGATATCAATTAATTTAAAATTATTTTTATTTTCTAAAAACTTTAGGATTAGTAACTTATTCTCTTTGTCAATTAGAGAACAAGTAATATAAGCTATTTCTCCATTGATCTTACATAAATGAGAGGCCTTAATTAAAATAGTTAATTGACTTTTGATAAAAGAGTCTAATTGTTTTTTTGTTAGCCTTATTATATTTTCAGGAAATCTTCGCCAAACACCAGTTCCTGAACAGGGTACGTCACAAATTATAAGATCAAAATAATTTTTATAGTTACTTAAATTTTGAACTATTTTCAATTTATTTAACTTTAATTCTTTTTTTCTTTTTTTTAGCACATTTAATCTGCTTTTTGATATGTCATATGCATATAAATCTATGATATCTCCATAAGTATTATTTAAAAATACAGTTTTAGTGCCTTTTCCAGCACACATATCTAACACCTTAATTTTTTTATTTATATCAATAATCTGAGTTATTATTTGAGAACCTTCATCTTGAACCTCAAAAAAATTCTTTTTAATTTTTTTTAATTCATTTTCTGGAATTCTTTTGTTAATTGTTATACCAAAAGGAGAAATTGTTGTTTTTCTGCTTGTAAAACTTAAATCGTCTAATTTCTTTTTAACCCTATCTCTATTAATAACGCTTCTGTTAACTGCAATATCAAACTTAGGTTCTTTTAAAATAGCCGAATATATATTATTGAGTTTATCTTCATTAAAGTTTACTTCTGTTTCTAACCAATTTGGAAATTTAGGTTGAATTTCCTCATTTATACTTGATGCTATTTCAAATATTAATCTATCCTCCTTTTTTTCATTAAGACTATACTTTCCTATAAAATACTCTTCATATGAACCTTTCTTGTATTTATTGAAAACATTAAGTAAAGTTATATTTCGTATGCTTTTAGGTATAAGATTTTCTTCACAAACTTTTAATAGGCCATGATATTTTTTTAAAGTATTAAATGTTAGATTGTATATATATTTCTTATCTTTAGATCCTATATATCTATTTTTTTTAATATAATTACTTATTATTATTTTAGTTTTTTTTTTAGAAGATACGATTTTACTAACTAAAAAAATAGTGGCCTCTACCAAAGCTCCTTTTTTCATTTATCTTTCTGTTTTATAATTAGGTGCCTCTTTAGTAACGGCTATATCATGAATATGGCTTTCTTTAACACCGGCTACTGTTATTTTTTGAAATTTACAGTTTGTTTTCATTTTTTGAATGCTTCCATTACCTGTATAACCCATCGCTGCTCTAAGTCCACCAACGAGTTGGAATATAATCTCTGAACTAGGACCTTTAAAAGGAACCCTTCCTTCCACTCCTTCAGGAACGAATTTCAATCGATCTTGTACATCTTGCTGAAAGTATCTATCAGAAGAACCTTTTTCCATTGCAGCTAAAGAGCCCATACCTCTATATGATTTATATGACCTTCCCTGATATAAAAAAACATCACCAGGTGACTCTTGAGTGCCCGCTAACAATGAGCCTATCATTATAGAATCTGCACCGGCACCAATGGCCTTAGCCAAATCCCCAGAGTACCTTATTCCTCCATCAGCAATAAGCGGTATCTTAAAATTTTTTATTGCTTCATAAACTTCCGTAATAGCACTAAATTGAGGAACACCAACTCCTGCAATAATTCTAGTAGTACATATGGAACCTGGCCCAATACCAATTTTAATTCCATCTACTTTTTGCTTTGCAAGCATCTTTGCGGCTTCTTTAGTAGCAATATTTCCTGCAATAACCTGTATATTATTTTTTACTATTTTTTTTAAATCTTTAATAGTATCTATAACTCTTTTTGAATGTCCATGTGCTGTATCTAATACAATAGCATCTGCTCCGGCATTATAAATACTTTTTGCCCTTTCTAGTCCATCATACCCTACTCCTATTGCAGCTGCTACTCTAAGTCTTCCTATATTATCCTTAGTAGCTAATGGAAACTTATGAGACTTTTCTATGTCCGTAACAGTAATAAGTCCAACGCATTTCTTACTTTTATCAATCACAATAAGTTTTTCTATTTTATTGTTATGTAACATTTCCAGTGCTTTTTTTTGTTTTATACCCTCCTCAGCAGTTATCAGGTTAGATTTAGTCATTAAATCTCTTATTGGTTGTGACATATTTTTAGCAAATCTAACATCTCTATTAGTAATAATTCCTACTACTTTATTTTTTTTGTCTACTACTGGGAAGCCAGATATATTATATTTTTTTTTTAACCTAAATAGTTCTTTTAAATTAGAGTCTGCACTAATCGTAATTGGATCAACAACCATTCCTGATTCATATTTCTTAACTTTTACTATCTCCTCAACTTGCTGTGAAATAGTATTATTTTTATGTAAAACACCTATTCCTCCTCCTTGAGCTATTGCAATCGCTAACTTAGCTTCAGTTACAGTGTCCATTGCAGCTGAAACTAATGGAATATTTATTGATATATCTCTAGAAAATTTTGTCTTTGTATTTACATCTCTAGGTAAGATTGAGGAGTAACCTGGTCTAATTAAGACGTCATCAAATGTTAGTGCTTGTTCTAATTTCATTTTATTACCTATTGGTATATTAATATTATTTAATCTTAGTGTAAATTATTAAAACCTAATGCTACCAAATAAATTTCTTTTGACTCTGTTCTACTAGATGAAGGCTTGAAAGCTTTAGTTTTTTTAAAAATTCTACTTAGGTCATTCTTAAAATTTTTTTCTATTGAATTTCTCATTATCTTGCAAACAAAAGTTCCATTAGTTTTTAAAAATTTAATTGCGAAATTTAATGCTAAATAACAAATCTTTTCTGATTTTGCAATGTCAGTATATCTGTGTCCAGATGAATTAGCCGCCATATCTGATAATACTACATCATATGAATTTTGTTCTATGAACTTATTTTTAGAATTAACTAAATTTTCTATATCATCATTAATAAAAATACAATTTTTTATTGGTAACATAGTTAGTTTATCAACAGCTGTTATTGTATTATTACTTAATTTTGATACAACCTGTGTCCATCCACCAGGACTTGCGCCTAAATCAGCTACTTTACTATATTTTTTTATTATTTTGAATTTTTCATTTATTTCTAATAATTTGTAAGCAGCTCTAGATCTATAACCTTCATACTTAGAAAGTTTTATAAATCTATCATTCTTATTTCGTTTAATCCAATAATTTTGACTTTCTGTTTTCTTCATTTAATTAAAAAAATTATTTACTTTCAAAACATGATATACTTTTTCCATAGGTAGCCCTACAACATTGGTGTAAGACCCAGATATATATGAAACAAATGACGAAGCATAGCCTTGTATTGCATAAGATCCTGCTTTATTCTTCCATTCATTAGTTTTCAAATAAATATTTATGTCAAACTCATCTAATAACTTAAACTTAACCTTTGTTTTAGTTAAATAAAAGTGAGTTTCGTTTTTATTATTTATGCTTGTTACACCTGTATAAACTGTGTGTCGCCTTCCAGATAATTTTTTTAAATTATTATAAGCCACTTGATGGTCTGTAGTTTTAAAGAAAAAACTTTTCCTAGCATATACAATAGTATCAAAAGCCAGCACTAAACTATTTTTATATTTTTTTTTTGCTTCTATAGCTTTTTTAAAAGATAGTCTCTTTACTAGTATGTCTGGCTTATCACAATTTAAAGCTCCTTCATTTATATTAGGTTCATAAACTAAAAAATTAACATTAAATTTTTTTATTAATTCGGCTCTAGGTTTTGAAGAAGTTGCTAATACAAGTTTTTTGTTAAATTTTTTCAAATTATTTATGTCGAAATATTATTCTTCCTTTAGTTAAATCATAAGTTGACATTTCAACTGTTACTTTATCCCCTGCTAATATTCTAATTCTATGCTTTCTCATTCTTCCTGCAGTATGTGCTAAAATTTCGTGTTCATTGTCTAATTTTACTTTAAACATTGCATTAGGTAATATTTCTAATACCACTCCTTCGTATTCTAAAACGTCTTCTTTTGCCATTTTAATCCTTTTTAAGTAACATGCTAGTTAATATTGATTTGGTCAAGTGTTTATATTTTTAAAGATATTATACTTATAAGTGTAAATAGTCTTCTGGCTGTGTCCATATCAACCTGGATAAATTCTTCTAAAAGACAAATTAAGCTTTCAGCTCCTTCATCATGTATTGTTCTTCTACCTACGTCTATTGCTTCGATCTTTTTTAAAGGAGCTGTCTTTATTGCTTCTACATAATTATCACAAACAATTTGGTAATCTCTTAAAGTTCTCCTTATTCGGCTTATTGAAAGTTTTATCTCTTCAGACTTTGAGTTATATATATCAAAAACTTTTAAAATTAGTTTCCATTCAACCAATTTAATCTCTAACTTGTAAGGCCCTGTGTCTTTAAGTTTGGCTAACTTAAAGCTTCCATTATTTAATAAATCAAATACTGCAGATTTTCTTTCTTGTTCCAGCTCAGGATTCCAAGTGATGTGGTTAGCTACATCAACATTTGCTTCAGATATATAATAAAGATTTTTTGACAATTTTATTCCTTGGAAAATCTTATTGAAGCTGACTTAACATGTGCTTCTAAACCTTCACTTTCACCTAATATTTTTATTGGTTCAATAACTTTTTTTAAGCCACCTCTATTAGCTTCTATATATGAAGTTCTCTTTAAAAAATCTAAAACTGACAAACCTGACTCAAATCTGGCGTTTCCTGAAGTAGGCAAAACATGGCTAGGACCAGCTACATAATCTCCTAAAGCTTCTGGTGAGTAATTTCCTACGAACATAGCGCCTGCATTTGTAATTTTTTTTAATAAAGATTTTTTATTTTTTGACATAATTTGTAAATGCTCTGGTGCAATATAATTTGCAATTAAATGAGAGTATTTAATATCATTTATTAAAATAGCTAAACCATTATTTTTAATACTTTTAATAGCAATATTTTTTCTAGATATTTTTTTCAAAAAATATTTTATATAAAAATCTACATTTTTAATTAATTTATTATCATCTGTAACTAAAATAGCCCTGGCTTCTTCATCATGCTCTGCTTGAGAAAGTAAATCTATTGCTATCCACTTTGCATTAGAATGTTTATCTGCAATAATTAATATTTCAGAAGGACCAGCAATAGAATCAATCCCTACATGTCCATAAACTTGTTTTTTTGCTTCAGCGACAAATGAGTTTCCAGGGCCAGCTATTTTATCAACTTTCTTTATACTCTCAGTTCCAAATGCTAGAGCAGCAACTGCTTGCACTCCGCCTATTTTATATACTTCATTGACCCCTGCAACATGAGCTGCTACCAAAATCTCAGGACTGATTTTATTATTATTTGCCGGTGTAGTTATTACAACTCTTTTTACTCCAGCAATTTTAGCAGGAATCGCATTCATTAATACAGAAGAAGGATAAATTGCTTTGCCTCCTGGAACGTATAAGCCACAAGAAGAAATTGCAGACCAAATACAACCCATTTTTATACCTATATTATCTTTAAAATATATACTTTTAGGTAAAATTTTTGTTTGATATTTTTTTATTCTGTTAGCGGCCAAATGTATCGAATTTATATACTCTTTACTGCAATCTTTTAAAGCTGTTTTGAATTCTTCACTAGTTACTAGAAAATTATTTGCTTTATCTAAACAAAAACCATCAAATTTTTTAGTATATTTTTTTAAGGCTTTATCTCCATTTTTCCTTACATCATTTATTATTTGCTCTACTAATTTTACTTTTTTTTTATTTTCAATGTTATCTTTAGAAACATAAGATTTTAATATGCTTAGATAATTATTTTGATTACAACTAATATTTTTTAACATACAAAACCTTTCTAAAATTAGTTATGATATTGTTTATTTTATTTGGATAAGTCTTTGCAATGTTTCTATTGACTATTAGGTAAGACGTAATGTCCATAATTTTTTCAACTTCAGTTAAATCATTTTCAATGAGAGTTTTTCCGGTAGAAACCAAATCTACTATCCTTTTACTCAATCCAAGCTTGGGTGCAATTTCTAGGGCACCATTTAATTTTAAGCACTCAGCCTGCACACCTCTTTCAGCAAAATGTTTCTTAGTAATTTTAGGATATTTTGTGGCAACCTTTAAATGGCTCCAAGACTTAGGGTCATCTTTTAGTGCCATTTTAGTTGGCTCTGCAACAGATAATCTACATTTCCCAATGCCAAGATTTACTGGCGCATATATCTCTTCAAATTCAAATTCTTTGATTACATCTAATCCGACTATTCCCATATGCGCACCACCAAAAGCAACAAAATTTGCAACATCAAAACTTCGTACTTTTATAAAGTTAATAAGTTCGCTATTACTAGAAAACATGATTTTTCTAGAATTATCATTAAAAAAATCTTTTTCAGGTATTACTTTTATTTTTTTTAATATAGGTGTTAATTCTTTTAAAATTCTTCCCTTCGGAACAGCGATGATTATTTTTTTTATTGTTTTTTTTAATAATTTAGCCATTTTGAAAATGATTAGGAGTAATTGCTGGAGAAATTGGTTTGCCTATATCCTCTAAAGTACAACTCCATTTTTTTACATTAAGGTTTATAATATCCTCATCATTAAGCAATAATAGAATATTATTGTCAACATTACTTATTGATAAAAGGTTTTTTATTTTATTTATTTGATTTATTTTTTTAGCTTCAATTCCCATAACACCATTTACAACTAGTATGCATAGCACTTGTAATAGCATATGATCCTTTCCTTCTGATGCTTCCCATGTAAATCTTTCTAAGGCCATTGCAAATTGTTTTTTTCTTTTATCATATTTTATTTCAGAAGGTAAAACTATTGCCTCATATAAACATTGACTAAATATTTGTAAATCACCATCATCTTCCGCACGTAATTTAATAGGTTTCCATTTAAATTCAATGTTCACTTATTTTCCTCTTTTTATATTTACACCGCAGCTAGAAAGTTTATAGTCTAAATTTTCATAGCCTCTATCTAGATGATATATTCTATTAATTTTTGTTCTTCCTTTAGCTTTAAGTGCGGCTAAAATAAGAGATACTGATGCTCTTAAGTCTGTAGCCATAACCTCAGCTCCAAATAAATTTCTATTACCTAAAATTATAGCTTTACTTCCCTTAATTTCAATGTTTGCTCCTAACCTATTTAATTCGGGTACATGCATAAAACGATTTTCAAAAATATTCTCTTCTATTTCTGAAATTCCGTTCGAAAAACAAGCTAGTGTCATCAATTGTGCTTGGAGATCCGTTGGAAATCCTGGGTATTCTTCAGTTTTAATTTTAATAGGATCTAGCTTTACATTATTTTCAATAAATATTTCTTCTTTATTTATACTGTAGTTTAATCCCATTTTGTCCATAACTCTCATAAAACTATTAATATAATTAAAGTTTACTTTTTTTATTGTTAATTTGCTGTTAGTTATAGCTGCAGCTATTATGTAGGTACAAGCCTCAATGCGATCTGATATTACTTCATGAGATGCTGATAATAAATTTGTGACACCTTGAATATGAATTTTATTTGACCCCATACCTTCAATATTTGCTCCCATAGCATTCAAACAATTGCACAAATCAATTACTTCTGGTTCTTTTGCAGCATTTTCAATCAATGTTTCACCTTTTGCTAAAACAGCAGCCATAATAGCATTTTCAGTTGCTCCAACTGATATTTTTGAAAACGCTATTTTTTCTCCTACTAGACCTTTAATTTTTCTTTTTGCTCTCACATAACCATCAGAAATGCTTATATTTGCTCCTAATTTTTTCATAGCATAAAGATGCATGTCTACTGGCCTTGTTCCTATTGCACAGCCACCTGGCAAAGATACTTCTGCATATCCTTCTCTTGCTAATAATGGACCCAAAACCAAAAAAGACGCTCTCATCTTTCTAACCAAATCATAATCTGCTTTACAAGAAGAAATTTTTTTTGTTTCTAAAAGATAAGTATTATGTTTATTTTTTACTTTTGATCCTAGACTACCTATTAAACTTATCATGGATTCTACATCTAACAATTTTGGTATATTTTTTAAGCATAGTACCTTATCTGTAAGAAGTGCACTTGCTAAAATGGGTAATGCCGAATTTTTTGCTCCTGAAATCTCTATTAATCCTTTTAGCTTGCAATTACCTACTATAGAAATAAAATTCATAATTAAATTTTAGGAAGAGTTACGCCTTTTTGTTTCATATATTTTCCTTTTTTATCAGCATAAGAAAACTTTGGCGCTTCTTTTCCCTGTAAAAATAAAAATTGACAGGCTCCTTCATTAGCATAAATTTTTGCAGGTAAAGGACTTGTATTAGAAAACTCTAAAGTAACATGTCCTTCCCACTCTGGTTCTAAAGGAGTTACATTGACAATTATACCACATCTAGCATAAGTAGATTTACCTAAACATATTACTAAAATATTTCTTGGTATTTTAAAATACTCAACTGTTCTTGCAAGAGCAAAACTATTAGGAGGAATAATACAGGTATCAGATTTTTTTTCTACAAAGCCCTCTAAACTAAAATTTTTTGGATCAACAATAGAATTGTTCACATTAGTAAATATTTTAAATTCATCTGCAACTCTTGCATCATACCCATAACTGGAAAGGCCGTATGATATCTTTCCACTTCTAACCTGAGAACTTTCAAACGGCTCTATAATTTTATTTTTTTTTACTTGCTCTGCGATCCAATTGTCTGACATTAGAGTCATTTAATTTTCCTTCCCTTTATTTGTCTATTTTTTTCTTTTTGTACTTTTCTGCGTAATAAGTTTTTTCTCATTTCCTCCTCTAGTAACTTTTTTCTATCTTCATTTTTTTTTTTTTTTTTCATACGCAAATATATCATTTAAATCATTGTTTAAAAATATTTAAAAATAGTTATGCTAATTTTTTAATTTTAGTCTATAAGATAAATTATGTGGTGTAGAGGAAAAACAATAGGAATTTTAAATATAATACTATCTCATATAGATAGCACTTTTTCAGATCATGGCATATTTAGAATTTTTTGGAGGTCTTGGGGCAACCTGCCTGGAGATATGTTTAGATGCAATCAACCTTATCCATATCAAATAAGGCAAGATATAAGAAAACATAAGATCAAGAGCATTATCAATTTACGAGGTAAAAGACATTGCTCATCTTATTATTTAGAAAAAAACTTCTGTAATATTAATAAAGTTAAACTATATGACTTCCCGATATCCTCAAGAGATATCCCTGATAAAAAAAAATTATTGGAATTTAACAAACTGGTTAATGAAGTAGAATATCCATGTATTATTCATTGCAAATCTGGAGCTGATAGAGCTGGATTAGCAGCGGCTTTGTATTTAATATACAAACATAATTACACAATAAAAGAAGCTTTAAAGCAATTAAGCTTTAAACATCTTCACATTAAATATGCCAAAACAGGGATCTTAGATTATTTTTTTTTAGAACTAATAAAAAAAGGTGTAAATAATAAGAAAGACCTATTACATTGGATAAACAATAAGTATGATAAAGAAGCCTTAAAAAATAACTTTAAATCAAGTAATTTTTTCAATTTTATTACTAACACTATAATAAAAAGAGAGTAATTACTAAGAGTAAGCAGTTAAAAAATGACTTTTGTAAGCGCTGTTGGACTTTAATAGTTTTTTGTGCGTTCCGTCTCCAACTATCTTTCCTCCATGAAAAAATAATATTCTTTTTGCATACAAGATAGTACTCATTCTGTGTGCTATTGTAATAGTAGTAATATTTCTAGAAAAATTTAATAAAGATCTATTTACATAGACCTCAGATTTATTGTCTAGGGCACTAGTTGCCTCATCTAATAATAAAACTTTTGGCTTTTTAATAAATGCTCTTGCTATTGAGATTTTTTGTCTTTGCCCTCCTGATAAATTTAATCCTCTATCTCCTACTGTCGTATCATAAGATTTTTTAAATTTAATTATAAAATTATGAGCATTTGCCATCTTACAGGCTAGAATAATTTCTGCCTTAGTTGCAGATTTATTGGCTATAGATATATTTTTTATTATAGATGTGTCAAATAAAATTACATCTTGAGAAACTAATGCAATTTGAGATCTAAGACTTTTAATGTCAAAATATTTCATATTTTTATCATCCAAAAATATACTTCCTTTTGATGGGTCAAATAATCTTGGTATCATATTTATGAATGTAGACTTACCAGATCCATTTGCTCCAACTATAACTACATCTTCTTTTTCTCTAATAATACAGTTTATATTTTTTAAAATTAACTCATCTTTTTTATAAAAAAAGTTCACACCGCTAAATTTAATTTTACCTCTGAAATCTAATAGCATTTTTGGATTTTTTATCTCTGTAATTTGATTTTTTTTATTTAATACATCCTCTAATCTAAGAAGAGATGCTGCTCCTTCTTGTAGTATTGCATTTAAGGTCCCTAGTGCTCTTGCAGGTTGAACTGCTATTAATAATGCACTTATAAAACCTGTAAAAGAACCAAAGTCAGAATCATTATTTAAAATTCTTAAGCCTGCTAAAACTAAAACTATAGATATAGCTATACCTCCAATAATCTCTAAAGTTGGCTCGATTTTAGATCTAGTTTTTATTATACTAATATTACTATCAAATATTTCTTCAAACTTATTTTTAGCTTTTTGTTTTTGCAACTTTTCTAAATTGTATGTTTTTATAACTCTTACAGCAGAAAAACTTTCGTTTAAAAAAGCGCTTGCAGAAGAAACTTTTTTTTGTAAGTTCAGAGAAATTACCCTAGTTCTTTTTCCTATTTCTATTATTGGCTTGATACAAAAAGGATAAACAAATATTACACAAATAGTTAAAACCCAATCTAAGTAAAACATGCTTATAATCAAACCAATTAAAGTTAATGAATCCCTAACTAGATTATTTAAAGTTCTTATTATTGACTCTTTTAGTATGTTCAGATCATTTATGAACCTCGATTGCAAAGAACCAGCATTTTGCTCATTAAATATTGTAGTATCAAAATTTAGAATTTTATCATAAAGATTTAATTGTATATCTTTGATTATTCCATTTGCAATTTTACCTACATATATAGTTTGATAATATTGAGCTAGTCCTTTAGTTGAGGTGAGAAATAAAATAAATATTGGTATAAGGAATATTTTGCTTTTTTCATTTCCTTCTATTGTATCAAAAGCAAAATCTATTACTAATGGATACATGGAAGTGGCGATAGCTAAAATAACCATAAAGATATTAGCTATAATAAATTTTTTTCTCTGCTTATTTCCCCACTTTTTAAGCAACTTAATATAAAGGAAAAAAGTCGATAGCTTATATGCTTTTTTATTATTAATTCTTTTTTGATTTTTTAACATTACTGTAATATATTATAAACTTTTAAATGAGTAAAAAAAACATGAAAAATTATTGGACTAAATCAAAAGTAGATAAATTAACGAAATTATGGGAAAAGGGAACCTCAGCTAGAGATATAGCTAATAAACTAGGTACTGTAAGCAGAAATGCAGTGATTGGAAAAGCAAATAGACTAGGTTTATCCAAGAAAACCATAGCAGGAAATAAAAAAATAAAAAGTGAGATCAATATTTCTTTACTTGTCCCTAATATGAGTGGATGTAAGTGGCCTATTGGTCATCCTGGCGACCCTGACTTCTACTTTTGTGGCAAACCTACTCTTCCTGGTAAACCTTACTGTGGCGAACATTGCGTAATTGCCTACAGGAGAAAAGATAATTCACAAAAAATAAAAAAATTTTTTAAATTAAATACTGAATGATTAATTTCTAGCATTTTTGGATAATTTATCTAGAGCCTCATTAATAACTTCTTTTGCAATAGTAGCTAAATTTTGATCTAACCACTCTCTTACCATCTCCCTGGTAGCATTTGTAACAGACTTATATATAATTTCTTTAGTATCGTCAGTATCAAAAACATCAGAAAACCTCATTAGTTCAGCTCTAACCGCAAGTGCTACATCATCACTTATTAAACCTGATAAATCTAAATCTAATTCCTTATTATCTGAATTAGTTACTTCTTTCTTAAGATTTTTTTTATATTTATTTTCTAATTCTAGAGAAACATCATCCAATTTAGATTTCTCTTTAATAGAATTATTATTTTCTTTTTGACTGTCATTATCAATGGATACACTCTCAGCTTCTTCAACAAGCGTTTTTATTGATTTTCTTATGTCTTCTGGACTTCTATTATTCATAATTTAATATAACATAAATGTTAAATATCAAAAAATTATTTTTTTATTTGCTTTTTATGGCTTTAACATTATCCAGTTTTTTGTTAACTCTCCATAGAAAATAGAATAGTAAGTATTTATTTCGAAATCTTCTAAAAAAGCATTATTACTTTGTTCTTCTTCATTACTTTGTTTTTCTTCTTTTGAAATATATATTTTTTTTTGTTTTCTATTATTTTCAATATTTATATTATTTATTATATTTAAATACATGTATATTATAACGACTTAATAATTATATTTTTAGTTTGGAGGGAAAATGAATAGATATGAAATTAGAGATTTAAAGAAAAGTAGAGATAAACAGATAAATAATCTTTCAAAGTTATTAAAACTACTAGTTGCAGCTGAATGGGAAATGATCACAATAGCTAATGAAAAAAATGATAATGTCAGTTATAAAGCTGCAAAAACAATATCTGAGGCATCAAAGAGTGTTCAATTATCAATTTCTCAACTAATTTTAACTGATTTTTCAAGTATAGAAAAAGTAAGAACAAACAAATCTAATCCTGAAAGTATTAGTTCTTTGAAAAAGGTAGTTTTAGGAAAAAAATAATTAATGAATGAAGAAAAAAAGAAATCAATAGCTCTAGTATTTGGAAATACAGGGGGAATTGGAAGAAGTATTTTTGAATCATTAGTAAGCAGTAAAAAATATTGTAAAGTTTTTGGTTTAAATAGAAGCTACACTCCATACATAGATGTTACTAATGAAGATAATATAAAAGAATTAGCCTCTAACTTAATAGAAAAAGATTTAAGTATAGAATTATTATTTAATGCAACTGGCTATTTACATGATAATAGTTTTTCTCCTGAAAAGAAGATTCAAGATATTAATTTACATTATATGAGAAAATCCTTTGAGATAAATACGTATGCCAATGCATTATTGATTAAACATTTAGCACCCCTTATGAAAAAAGAAAGCAAAAGCATTTTTGCTAGCTTATCTGCTAGAGTAGGAAGTATTTCCGATAATTTTTTAGGAGGGTGGTATAGCTATAGAGCATCAAAGGCAGCTTTAAACCAAATTATAAAGACTGCCTCTATAGAATTTAAAATAAAAAATAAAAATCTAATATTTGTTGCTATTCACCCAGGAACTGTTTATACAAAGTTATCTAAACCATTTGCAGGCAACAAAACTCTTATGTCCTGCGATGAAGCTGCAAAAAAAATACTTTCCGTTATAAATAATCTTACAATAGAAGATAGTGGTTATTTAATAGATTACAAAAACCAAAAAATACAATTTTAAAATGTTATATAATAAAGAAATTAGATCTAGAATAATAAAAAAAGTAAATGGTATAGATATGAAGATTTTAGAAACTAAAGTAGAAAAAAAAGATAATAATACAATACTTTTACTCCATGGTTTTCCCGAAATATCATATAGTTTTAGACATTTGATGAGTTTACTTGCTAAGTCAGGTTATTATTGTGTTGCACCAGACCAAAGAGGGTATGGAGCTAGTAGTAAATTAACTACAGCAAGTTTAAATGAGTATAGCATTATAAACCTAACTAAAGACATATCATATTTGTTAAAAAAGCTATGTATAAAAAAAATTCATTTGATAGGTCATGACTTTGGAGCATACGTTAGTTCATATTTTACTCTTCTCCATCCTGATAATCTTTTAAGTTTAACTCTTATGAGTATGCCCTTTAGTGGACCAGTAAAAAAGAAAAATATTGATCAATTAAAAAAATTAAATGTAAAACTAAGGCATTTAAAGGAAAAAAGAAAACATTATCAATGTTATTTTTCTAAAAAAAATGCTGCTATTAATATTTTAAATTGTAAACAAGGTTTAACTAATTTTTTTAGAGGCTACTTTTATTTTAAAAGCTATGATTATAAATTAAATAGGCCGTTTAAATTAAATTCCATTAGTGCAAAAGAAATGGCAAAAATGCCTGAATATTATATAATGAAATACCATTTAGGTATGGCACAAACTATAGAACGGTTTATGCCATCAAAAAATGAAATTAATAAATGTAAATGGCTTACTAATAATGATCTTAGGGTATATGTAAATTATTTTAGAAAATATGGATTAGAAAACCCCTTATATTGGTATAAAGTAATGTTAAGCAAAAAGGAAAAAAATAAAATTATAAAATTAGAACTTCCTAAATATACAAATGTGCCCTCCATTTACCTTTCAGGTGAGGCAGACTGGGGAACTTTTCAAAAACCAGGTGAAAAGGAGAAAATGGAGTCTATTTTTTTTAATAATTTTTTTGGAACTAAATTAATAAAAAAAGCTGGACATTGGGTACAGCAAGAACAACCTTTTATGACTTATAATACAATAATGAAATTTTATAAAAAAATTTAATGGTAGCATAATGTCAGTACTTCAAATTCTAAAGATGGGACACCCTACTTTAAGAAAAAAAGCCTTAGTAGTTAAAAACTTTTCAGAGGTTTTGCCTATAGTAAAAAACATGCAAGATACATTAGAATATATAGGAGCGAGCGGACTTGCAGCACCTCAAGTAATGATAAGTAAAAGAATAATTGTATATAGAGTTAATAAAAATCGTATACCAAATGATGCTAATTTCAAAAAAAAACCTTGGACCTATATGATTAACCCTGAGATTATCCCACTAAGTAAAAAAAAGAAATTATATTGGGAAAGATGTTTATCTTTGCCAGGCTTACACGGAAAAGTGCCTAGGTTTGATAAAATACGAGTAAAATACTATAACCTTAAAGGAAAATTAATTGAACACGAGGCAAGTTCTACTTGGGCAGCATTAATTCAACATGAATACGATCACTTAAACGGTATTTTATACCCTATGAGAATGAAAGATTTTAGTTATTTTGGTTATAATGATGAACCAGGAGATATAGCTCGTGATGCAATTAAAAATAAAAAGTCCATAGATCCTCTTTTTCTGGATTTAGTAAAAAGGTGGCCTCAAAAAATATTAGATTAATTTTTTCTATATATGTCCGTTAATAATTATATAATGAAAATAAAAAAATTGTATTATGGTTACTTTATCAGACGCAATATTAGCGATTAATCCAAAAGCAGAATTTGAATACGAAGATATTGATAATATCTTTTGGAGAAGAAAAACTAAACCAATAAATAAAGAAGAGATTTTAAAAAAATATAGGGAATTAAAGGACTTAGAATTAGAACAAGTTGCATTAGCAAAAGCTAATGAACTTTCTCTATTTGGTGAAATATTTAAATCTGCTAATAAAAATAAAGTTATCTTATACAAATACCGCCAAGCAATAGCTACTAGCAGTATAATTGTATCTTTAATTTTTGTTTTAACTAATAACTTTCACAAGGTAAGATATACCATTCTGACTGACCCTTATGGCACCGAATTTGTATATGATAGGTTTACTGGAAAGATTAAAAAAAAAATAAAATACTAAATTAGAGTCATATTTTCCTCTGGTTTAGGAGAGGAAAATGCTAAAAATACAAAAAACGAAATTTTTTTCAAGTAACTTGGTAAAAAAACGAAATTTTTTTGTAAATTTGTTGATTTTATCATCTTTAGCATTTGTTTTTATAAAAAACTCAGATAAAATTCGTTACACCTATGTAACATCTGAACAAGGCGATGTATATATTTTAGATAGATTTGCTGCCTCTATAGAACTGGTTGAAAAGTAATGGCTGAAGTTATTTTTTTAGTAATAGTCGCTATTTGCATAATTGCATTATTTGCTATTGAAGGAAATAGAGCTAAACAACTAGAAAAATTAGAGAGCAGAATTGAGTTTCTTCAAGATAGATTATTAGAACTTGCTACTAGAACTGATATACAAGATGCACTTTTAAAACTTAAGGCAAACGATCCTGATAGAAAACTAATTAAAGTTACTAATCAAGAAACAGGTAATGTAAAATTAAGAGTAGTTACAAGAGATGGCAAAGAAATAAAAGATATTAAAATTAATAGTTAGTTATAATAATAGGCACTTGCCTATTATTTATACATTTTATCTTATACATATATATTGTATTTAACTACACTTCTGCTACCTTTTTTTTTTTAACTTTAAAGGAGCAAAAATTGCTAAAATTAATTACATTATTTATAGGCTATGTCATGACAGTAAACTTAGCCTTTGCAGATGGCCATGAGATAGCTGAAGTTGCTGTGGCTGATCCTGCAGAAATTACATTTGTTTTTAACACATTATTATTTTGTATAGGTGGCTTTTTAGTTATGTGGATGGCTGCTGGTTTTACTATGCTAGAAGCTGGTTTAGTAAGAGGAAAAAATACAGTAGTAATTTGTATCAAAAATCTAGGGCTTTTCTCAATTGCTGGAGTTGCTTACTACTTAATTGGATATAATTTAATGTATGCTGGTGTAGATGGCGGGTATATAGGCTCATTAAGTATTTGGTCAAGTGGTGTAGGTAATCCTGATGATTTAGTTGGTCAAGGCTATTCACCAGCGTCCGACTGGTTTTTCCAAATGGTTTTTGTAGCAACTACTGCTTCTATAGTCTCAGGAGCATTAGCAGAAAGAATATTAATATATCCTTTTTTCGCATTTATTTTGGTACTCACAGCTATTTTGTATCCTATTTCAGGTTCTTGGCAATGGGGAGGCGGATGGCTCAGTGAAATGGGTTTTTCTGATTTTGCAGGCTCTACTATAGTTCACTCTGTTGGTGGATGGGCGGCTCTTGTAGGAGCATTAGTACTAGGAGCTAGAAAAGGCAAATTTAATGATGACGGTACTGCTAATGTAATGCCAGGATCATCAATTCCTATGGCTACTTTAGGAGTTTGGATACTTTGGTTAGGATGGTTTGGTTTTAATGGTGCTTCCCAACTTGCTTTAGGCTCATACGCAGATGCAGACGCGGTTGCAACTATTTTTGCTAATACTACTATGGCAGCAGCAGGAGGTGTATTAGCTCCTATGATTTTAAGCAGATTAATTTATGGAAAGACCGATATTGGAGCAACTTTGAACGGAGCTATTGCAGGTTTAGTAAGTATTACTGCGGAACCCTTAACGCCTTCGATTTTTCAAGCAATAATTATTGGTGGCATAGGTGGTATAATATGTATGTTCGGGATGAAACTATTAGATAAGCTTAAGATAGATGATGTTGTTGGTGCAATACCAGCTCACTTGTTTGCTGGCATATGGGGAACGCTTATTGTCCCATTCTCAAATGGTGATACTTCATACGGAACTCAGATCGTAGGTATATTAGCTTTCGGTGTATTTACGGTAATAGGATCAACAATAGTATGGTTAATACTTAAATCCACTGTAGGCATCAGAGCAACAGATGAAGATGAAGAGTATGGTCTTGACTATACTGAATCTGGATCGGTAGGGTTAGAATACGTCTCAAAAAAGAAATAACCTTCCCTTAAAAGTAGCAAAGGAAAAATTTTCCTTTGCTACCTTCTATAATTTTAGATAGTATTACATCATATTATCATGAATTCTTTAGTAATACTCATAAGTCAAGTAATAGAACTTTTTATATGGCTTCTTATAATACAGGCAATACTTAGCTGGCTTGTTGCATTTGGTATAGTAAATACTCAAAGTAATTTTGTTAATATGGTCGGAAATTTCCTCTACAAAATAACAGAACCCCTTCTAAAGCCTATAAGAAGGCTTCTACCAGAATTTGGGGGGGTAGATATATCACCAGTAATATTAATAATTTTATTAATTTTCTTTAGGAATTTGCTATTTGAATACTCAGGCTTATTAAACTTTAGTTAGGTTCTAAACCTTAATGACTTAAGCTTAATAAACCCCTCTGCATCTTTTTGATTATAAATATTATCTTCTTCAAAAGTTGATAATTCCTTGTTGTAAAGACTATATCTTGACTTTCTTCCTAGAATGCTAATTACACCTTGCCTTAAAAATAATTTTATATGACCCTCAACTTTTTCTTGGCTTATATCTATTAAGCTTTGCATCATTTTTCTTTCAGTACTAAACCATAAACCTTCATAAATAACTTTAGCATATTTAGGCATAATCTCATCTTTTAGAGAAATTGTAGGCCCATCCAAAGTCAAGCTTTCCATAGCTCTATGAGCTTCTAATAATATTGTACCACCTGGAGTCTCATATACACCTCTAGATTTCATCCCGACTGTTCTATTCTCAACTATATCCTTTCTTCCAATCCCATTTCTTCCTCCTATTAAATTCAATTCTCTTATCAATTGATAAGGAGATAGCTTTTTATTGTTTATTTTTACAAGGTCACCCTTGTAGAAACTTAATGTTATAATTTCTCCTTTAGAACTAGCCATACTTGGTTCTTTTGTCATTCTAAACATTTTTTTGTCTGGCCCTTTCCATGGATCCTCTAATATTTTACCTTCATAAGATATATGTAATAAGTTAGCATCCATAGAATACGGAGGATCCTTTTTCTTAGTCCCAGGAACAGGAATTTTATGCTTATACGCATAATTCAAAAGCTTTTCTCTAGAGTTTAAACTCCACTCTCTCCAGGGAGCTATAACTTTTATCTTGGGATTGTGAGCATAATATCCTAACTCAAACCTAATTTGATCGTTTCCTTTACCTGTTGCTCCATGAGAAACAAAAGTAGCATTATATTTTTTTGCTATTTCTATTTGCTTTTTTGCTATTAAAGGTCTTGCTATAGCTGTACCAAGTAAATAGTTTCCTTCATACACTGTATTCGCTCTAAACATAGGGAATATATATTCTTTAGCAAAAATATTTTTTAAGTCAGATACTATAACTTTTTTTGCACCCATTTTTTTAGCATTATTTTTTGCTTCTTTTAATTCATCTTGTTGTCCAACATCTGCAATAAATGCTATAACATCAAGTCGCTTCTCCATTTGCAACCACTTAAGTATTACTGAAGTATCTAGTCCTCCTGAATATGCTAAAACTACTTTTTTTCTCATTATTACCCTTTTTAAATCGAATTTAATTGTCCACATGCAGCAAGAACATCATTTCCTCTTGGTGTTCTTACTGTAGCAACTATTTGACCTTTTTCCAAAATATATTTTTTAAATTCATTTATCTTTTTTGATGAAGAAACTTTATATTTTGAGCCTGGCCAAGGATTAAAAGGTATTAAATTGATTTTTGCTCTAAAAGGTTTTATTAACTTTATAAGTTCTTTGGCATCTACTAAAGAATCATTTACTCCATCTAGCATTATATATTCAAATGTAATTCTCTTATTTCTTCTTCTAACACTATAATCCTTTAAAGCGTTTAAAAGAATTTTAATAGGCCATTTTTTATTTATAGGGACTAAATCATTTCTAACGTCATCGAAAGCAGCATGTAAAGATACTGCTAGATTAACATCACTATCCTCCTTAAAGTTTAATATTTTTGGAACTACTCCGGAGGTAGATAATGTTATCTTTCTTTTTGAGAAAGCTAAACCTTTTTCATTTGTTAAAACACTTATCGATTTAAGAACGTTATCATAATTATAAAATGGTTCTCCCATCCCCATAAAAACTATGTTGGTTACCTTTCTTTCATCACTATTTTTCCTCCAATCATCTAATTCATTTTTCACAAAAATTATTTGACCAATAATTTCTGACATAGCTAGATTTCTTAAATATTTCATAGTTCCTGTATGACAGAAAGAACAAGACAAGGTGCAGCCAACTTGCGAAGACACACAAACGGTTCCCCTGTTTTTTTCAGGTATATAAACAGTTTCAATTTCTTTTCCATCTCCCAATGAAAGCAACCATTTCTTTGTTCCATCTTTTGAATGTAAATACTTTTTAACTTTTAGCTTAGGTATTTCATATTTACATATGATTTTTCTTAGAAGATTATTGGAAATATTATTTATTTCTTTTAGATTTGATATTCCTTTTACATAAAGCCAATTCCATATTTGTTCTGCTCTAAATGTTTTTTCATCTATATTCAAAAAATAGGATTTAAGTTCATCTATAGAAAAATTATAAATATTATTTTTCAATTTAATTAACCACAATAAGTACTAATTTTTTTTATTGCCTTATTAAAACCTTTTAATGAATAAGTATCTTTTGTATCAGTTCCTCTTTTAGATCTGCCATTTGCAATTAATATATTTCCTTTAATCATTTCACTAATAATCTCTTTATCTGTTTTGGTATCAGATCCTGTCCATGCAGTCTGGCCAAAAGTACTTAATTTAAAAGTTTTTTTATTATCAATTTCAATTAAGGCCTTGCTTTTATCAGGAAATGAATACCCAAAATCAATACCTATAATGTTTTTATTCACCTTTTTTTCACTATTTCTGTATACAACAATTCTAACCCTACCTCGCATTGTATAATCTCCTTCTGATTTTTTTGGTTGAGCAATCATATAGCATAAAGTTTTTGATTTAGAATATATTATCCACTCATCATATTTTCCTATTTTTTTTGTACCTGCCTCATTAGCAGTTATTTCATATCCAGAAAAAAAGAAAAATAAATTAAAAAATATTGCAACCTTAATTAATTTCATATTTACTCCTTTTAAGTAATCGGTAAAAATAGTTTTAATTTAAAAAATTACTAAGGTCTATAAGAAAATGTATAGTATTGTTGTAAAAAAATATGGTTCTCCTGATGTTCTTGAATATGTAGAAACCGTATCAAAGAAAATAACTAATAATTCTGTCCGAATAAAAGTTCATTCTGTTGGAGTTAATTTTGCTGACATATTAACAATAAAAGGAAGATATCAAGAAAGACCAAGACCTCCTTTTTCCCCTGGATTAGAAGTTTCAGGAGAGATTTTGGAAGTTGGAAATAGTGTATCTAATCATAAAATAGGGGACACAGTTATAGCCATTATGAAATTTGGAGGATATCAGTCTGAAGTAGTGGTCCCTGCTGAAAATACTTACAATTTGCCTAAAAGCATGCCATTAGACATTGCTGCCGGCTTTCCAGTTACTTATGGAACAGCATATAGTGCATTAGTTTCGAAAGCAAAAATTAAAAAAAACGAAATTTGCCTTGTGCTTGGTGCTACTGGAGGAGTAGGAGTTGCAACAATAGAAATAGCAAAAGCTTTAGGCTGTAAAGTAATCGCTTGTGGAGGTGATGATGATAAGTTAAAAGGTTGTATTAAAGTAGGTGCAAACCACGTAATAAATTATAAAAATAATATATTAAAAAATGAATTAAAAAGACTCAATATTAAGGAAGTTAATGTTATTATTGATATGGTGGGAGGGCAAGTTTCTTTAAATGCAATTAAATCACTAAGCTGGAATGGAAGAATTATTATAGTCGGATTTGCTTCAGGTGTAATTCCTGATATACCAGCTAATAGATTATTATTAAAAAATGCCTCAGCTGATGGATTATATTGGGGCGAACTTGCCTATAGAACACCCAATCAAATAAAAAAAGACTTTTTAGACTTATTTCATCTATATGAAAAAAAACTAATTTCACCGGTAAATCACAAAATATTTAGGCTCAAGGATGCTTCAGATGCCTTAAATTATCTATTAGCAAGAAAAAACATTGGTAAGCTTATATTAAAAAGCTAGTTTAAAACAAAAGTTCAGTTTCTGTTTTATTTATTAGACTCTCTTTTGTAACATTATCGGCTATTTCTTTTACTTTTACTCCTTGGTTTATTTCAAATACACCTAAATTGGTAATGATCAAATCAACAACTTTTTTTCCTGTTAAAGGTAAATCACAATTATTAACTATCTTAGGACTACCATCTTTAGCATTATGATCCATCAATACCAAAACTTTTTTAACGCCTGCAACTAAATCCATTGCTCCCCCCATTCCTTTGACCATTTTCCCAGGTATCATCCAATTTGCTAAATCACCTTGTTTAGATACTTGCATTGCACCTAAAATTGATAGATCTATATGCCCTCCTCTTATCATTGCAAAAGAATCAGCTGATGAAAAATAACTGGATTCTGGAAGAGAAGTAATAGTTTGTTTTCCTGCATTTATCAAGTCAGGATCTTGCATACCAGGTTTTGGGAATGGGCCCATACCTAACATGCCGTTTTCGCTTTGTAATGTAATATTTTTTTGTTTATCTATGTAATTTGCTACTAAGGTCGGCATTCCTATGCCTAAATTTACATAAAAACCATCCTTAAGCTCTAAAGCCGCTCTTTTACACATCTCTGCTCTATTCCAACTCATTAATCTTCACTTAATGTTAGGTTCTCTATGGCTTTACTATAGTTTAAACCTTTAATAATTCTTTTAACATATATTCCAGGTGTATGAATTTGGTCAGGATCTAATTCTCCTACTTCACAGATTTCTTCAACTTCTGCTACTGTATTTTTACCAGCTGTTGCCATAACTGGATTAAAGTTTCTGGCTGTTTTTCTGTAAATCAAATTACCAGCTTTATCTCCTTTCCATGCCTTAACTAAAGAAAGATCAGATATTAGACCACTTTCTAAAATATATTCTTTACCTTTTATAGTTTTATGTTCTTTATTTTTAGATACCAATGTACCTACGCCGGTGGCAGTAAAAAATGCTGGTATACCTGCTCCTCCAGCTCTTATTCTTTCTGCCAAAGTACCTTGAGGATTAAATTCTAGCTCTATTTCTTTTGATAGGTACTGTTTTTCAAATAATTTGTTTTCCCCTACATAGGATGATATTGCTTTACTAATTTGTTTTGTCTCCAATAATAGACCTAAGCCATGTCCTTCTGTGCCTGCATTATTTGATATAACTGTAAGGTTCTTAACCCCACTGTCCCTTAATGATAATATTAAATTTTCTGGTAAACCACATAAGCCAAAGCCTCCTGACATTATTGTCATACCATCAAATAATAATCCTTCAAGTGCGTCTTCAGGAGAATTATAAAATTTTTTATAATCGTTATTTTTCATGTTATAAATAATAATTTAAAATTTTAAAATGTCATTAAGAATTAAATCAGCATTTTGGATGCTTTTTGCATGTGTAAACTTTGCCTTATTAAATACTTTGGTAAAGTATTTATCTTCTGAATACAGTATTTCACAAATTATTTTTTTTAGATCCTTTTTTGCAATAATTTTTATTTTACCATGGCTTTTCAATAGTGGCTTTTCTAGCCTAAAAACAAAATCATTTAAATTACAAATTGGCAGATCTTTAGTAGCAGTTGCGGCAATGTATTTGTGGTTTTACTCGATATCTAATATACCTCTGGCCGAAGCGACAGCAATAAATTTTACAGCACCTATATTTGGCGCAATATGCGCCATAATTTTTTTAGGAGAAAAAATTAAAAAAAGAAGATTTTTTGCTATAGTCTGTTCGATTATAGGTGCAATCATAATAATAAGACCTGGTTTTTTTGAATATAACGTATATATATTAACAGCTCTTATTTCTTCATTATTAATGGGTTTAGCAGCCGTATTTATAAAAAAATTATCAACACTTGATCACCCAAATTCTGTAGTCTTTTATATGCCTGTATTGCTGACAATATTCTCTTTTATTCCATGCTTAACATATTGGCAACAACCTAGTATAATAGACTTTATTCTATTAGTCTCTACTGGTTTAGCAGCTACACTAGCACATCAAGGTATAACTAGAGCTTTTGCTGATTCTGAGGCATCTTATGTACTTATATTTGATTATCTAAGACTTCCTTTTTCAGCTCTGTTTGCATATTATATTTTCTTTGAAATTCCTTCAATTTGGGTTTTTATTGGTAGTTTTATAATATTTATATCTAGCCTTTATATTGTAAAAAGAGAAAAAATTGCAGGGAAAAAAGAAACAGCTCCATTGATTACAGCGAAAAGAATATAAAATGTTGATTTTGCAAAAAAATTTTCATGATAATAATAATATCAAAGGAATTTTTTTTATAATTTTAGCCGCTTTATTTTTTTCCTTAATGTCTGCTTTAGTAAAAATTACATTCAAGCATCATGACATTATAGAAATTATGTTTTTAAGATCTATTTTAGCTTTTACAATTTTAGCACTCTTAATAAATGTAAAAAAAGTTAAAATAGAAAAAAGATATTATAAATTTCATTTTTTGAGAAGTTTAGTCGGATTAAGTGCAATGTTTTGTACCTTTACTGCTCTGGAGTCAATGCCTCTATCAAATGTTACTATAATTTCGTTTGCTAAAATATTCTTTATTATTCCTTTAGCATTTCTTTTTTTTCAAGAAAAAATTAATATAAAATTATTTTTATTAGTGATAACTGGCTTTTCTGGAGTAATAATAATAATTGGTTTTGATAAAACAAATTCAGTAAATTATATTTATTATATGTTTGCTTTATCAGGTGCTTTTTGTATTGCTTTAGTAAAAATATTAATAAAAAAGATTTCCTTACATGAAGGTAGTATTAATATTCAGTTTTGGTTTAGTTTATTCAGTTCTATTATTTTATTATTTCCTTATTTATTTTTAGCAAATTTCCCCTCTGTTATTTCTCTTTTATTGATTTTATTTATTACAATATTCAGTTTACTGGCACAATTTTTTACTATAGAAGGATTACGATTATCTTCCCCTACTATAGTAATGCCATTTGATTTTTTTCGTGTAATATTTGCATCAGTAATTGGTGTTATATTCTTTTTAGAAAATATTTCTATATCATTATTAATGGGGTCATTGATAATTTTTTTTTCTTGCTTGAAAATAATACAATTACAAAAAATTAAAAAACTTTAATGAGAGCTAATAACAGAAAAAAAGTTACAATTACATTAAGTTTTACTCTCAGTAAATAAAACCATTTAGGAATAACTTTTTTTTTAAATAGAAAAACCTCAAATATCAAAAATAAATTAAAAAATAAAATTATTAAAATGATTTTTTTTATTATTAATAAATTAATAAAAAACTCTATAATCATAATAATAAAAACAGGTAAAATTGATATTACTAGTCTAAATTTAGGCTGATTTTTTTCTTTTATAGTTATACCCCAATAAATAGCGCCTACAAATGTAAAAATTAAGTAAGTATAAAATATTAATAAATCACTAAATTTTTGAAGGTTTTTTTCGTCTAAAAGCCATATAAGTAAGGTTAGTGCAATGAAGGGAATTACTCCTAAATAAGAAAGTAAAAAAAAAATGGCTTCTTTATTCGATTTATTTTTTTTAATAATATTTTTCAAATGAACTATCCATTAGTTTTGCTAACTTTAGATCTTTCTCTGAAATATCATTCAAATCATGCGTGGTGAGATTTACTTCTATACTATTATATACATTTGTCCACTCAGGATGGTGATTTAATATTTCTGCATTTATAGCCATTTCAGTCATCCAAGAAAAGGCTTCTTTGAAACTTTTAAACTTGAATGTTTTGTTAACAACTTTATCTTTCCTTGTTGGTTTCCAATTGTTACTTAAAAAATAACTTTCTAGTATTTTTTCCATTTTTTTTCCTTTTTAATCAATTCTTGAATATTATTTACAAAGTATCATATATTAAATATAATTTAATAATTAATATGGAGTTTAAAATGGCTTTTGGAAAGTATACTCAAGATTATGATGTAAGACAAAGAGCATCATCTTTATCTGCTACAGATGAAGGGCTTAGAAAGTTTATGCTCAAAGTCTACAGTTATATGACTGCTGGTTTAGCTGTTACTGGTGTAGTATCTTATTTACTAGTAGGTGCAATTAAATCAGGCAACCCCTTAGTACTCAGCATGGTGTATCCTCCTATAGGTTACATTTTTATGTTTGCCCCTCTTGGATTAATATTCTGGATGGGAGCAAGAATGCATAAAATGACTGCTAATGCGGCCCAAAACACATTTTGGGTATTTTCATTTTTATATGGTGTTTCTTTATCTACGCTATTAGTTCATTTTACTGGAATATCTGTAACCCGAGTATTTTTAATCTGTTCTTCTATGTTTTTAGCAATGACTACATATGGTTATACAACAAAAAGGTATCTTGGTGGCTTACATTCATTTCTAATAATGGGAGTGTTTGGACTAATTATAGCAAGTATTGTTAATTTATTTATGGCAAGTACTATGATGCATTTTATTATATCAATTATAGGTGTGTTAATTTTTGCTGGGTTAACAGCTACCGACACCCAAGCTATTAAAGAAATTTATGTTGAAAATGAAAATAGTGAAGACTCTACTAAAAAAGCGGTTATGGGTGCTTTGAAATTATATTTAGATTTTCTATTAATGTTTCAGTATCTTTTAATGCTTTTTGGTAATAGAGAATAAATTTTTGAGACAGACTTTGATATAAAAGTCTGTCTCTACAAAAAAATGTCATATCATAAAAAATATGCTGAGTGGGAAAATAACCCAATCTCATTTTGGGAAGATAAAGCAAAAAATATCTCATGGATAAAACCATGGGAAAAAACTTTATTTCAAAAAAATTATATTTCAAATTGGTTTCATGGTGGAACTTTAAATACATGTTATAATTGCATAGATAGACATGTAAAAAATGGTAATGGTTTGAAATATGCTATTTTTTACGATAGTCCAGTAGCTAATATAAAAAAAAAAATTTCTTATCAAGCACTTTTAGATAATGTTAGCTCTTTAGCTGCTAGTTTGTACCAAGATGGTGTTAGAAAAGGTGATAGGGTCATAATTTACATGCCAATGATACCTGAAGTAATTATTTCAATGTTGGCATGTGCTAGAATAGGAGCAATTCATTCTGTTGTTTTTGGTGGTTTTGCTGCAGAAGAACTCTCTAACAGAATTGACGATGTAAGCCCAAAGATAATTATATCCGCAAGTTGTGGGCTTGAGCCAAATAAAATTATAGATTATAAAGAAATTTTAGATAATGCGATTAAAAAATGTGTTAATAAACCAATAAAACAAATAATCTTCCAAAGAGATATAAAAACATGTCTACTAAATAAACCTGGTGATATTGAATGGAATGATTATATTGATGAAAAAAAAAGTATTGAATGTATTGAGCTTAATTCTGATGATCCATTATATATTCTTCATACATCTGGAACTACAGGCTTACCAAAAGGTATAGTTCGAACCAATGGAGGACATGCTGTAGCCTTATATAATAGCATGAAAATGACATATGATATTACTGAAAATGAGGTTTTTTGGGCAGCTTCTGATGTTGGATGGGTTGTAGGACATTCCTATATAGTTTATGCGCCTTTATTATTAGGTTGTTCTACAGTTTTATATGAAGGTAAACCGGTAGGAACACCTGACTCTGGTCAGTTTTGGAGGATTATTTCAGAATATAAAGTCAGTACCATGTTCACCGCACCAACAGCTATTAGAGCTATTAAAAAAGAAGATCCTAATGCAGAGGAATTAAAAAAATACAATATATCTAATCTTAAGTATATATTTTTGGCAGGAGAGAGAGCTGATCCAGAAAGCATTCGTTGGACAATGAAAGCTACTAAAAAACCAGTAATTGATCATTGGTGGCAAACTGAAACAGGATGGTCTATTGCAGGAAACTTTCCTGAATATGGCTTGTTTGATATTTTGGAAGGCTCAACTGGAAAAGCTGCACCTGGTTATTCTGTAGTAGTACTAGATGACCATGGAAAAGAGTTACCTAGAGAAGAAATGGGGAATTTAGCTATTAAGTTACCTCTACCTCCTGGTTGTAGCTCAGAGATATGGAATGATAAAAATAGATTTTTTGAGGCCTACTTATCTAAATACAGAGGCTACTATAATACGTCAGATGCAGGAATAATTAATAAAGATGGATATATATCGGTTATGTCTAGAACAGATGACATAATAAATTGTGCTGGACATAGAATATCTACGGGTTCAATAGAGGAAATATTAACTAATCATAACGAAATTGCTGAGTGCGCTGTGGTAGGAATGGTAGATGCAATAAAAGGCCATGTACCTATAGGACTTCTAGTGCTCAATAATTCGTGTACTAAATCTGAAAGTGAAATTGAGAATGAAGTTATAAAGTTAGTAAGAGACAAATTAGGTGCGGTGGCATCTTTTAAAAAAGCATTTGTTATTAAATCATTACCTAAAACTAGATCAGGAAAAATATTACGCTCTACTATAGCAAAAATATTAAATAATCAGGATTACAACAAACCCGCTACTATAGAAGATGAAAGCACCCTAAACCTAGTTATAAAATTAAAAGATAAAATTTAATTATACCTAAGAATTTCTTCATATTTTTTTTCATTTTTATTTGTTAATAATCCATGTCTAATTAAAAAATTTGCTAATACTAAAGCGCAGTTAGTTTTAAAATTATTTGTTTCTTGAATTTGATGTAATACTTCTTCCCAGTCCATAAGTTTAAATTTTTCAACTTCTCCATCATAACATTTTGGCAAAAAGGAGGTATCAACTTCTAGATCAAATAAATAAAGAGTATCTCTTCTGATCGATAATCTTTTATTTTTCCAAGAGTAGTTTATAGTTCCTGTTAATTTTGCCTTATTTAATAAAAATTTTTTTATACCTGCCTCTTCTTTGGCTTCTCTTTGTAATGCCATATAAATGTTTTCTCCTGCTTTGACACCTCCAGCTACTGTATTATCAAGTTTTAATGGATCAATTAATTTAGATCGGTTTCTTTTAGGAACCCAAATTTTATAGTTATTACCTTTTTTTATATATGCAATTAAATGTACTCCGTACCCTCTTATTCCAAGCATTTCTACAAGTGACCGATCAAGTTTAAAAAACTCTTTACTATCAATAAATTCCTTACAAGAAAACATTTCTTTTGATAGCAACGGCATTTTTTTTTTTTCTATTAATAAATTTGCTATATGCTCAGCTGTAGAACTTAAGTTACTATTTTTTTTTTCTAAAAAATATAGGCTTCCGTTCTTAAGTGTTAATGTTTCTATATTAAAAATAATCTCCCTAGCAACTTCTTTATGAACATAACCTATTTCTTTATTTAAACAGAGTAATTTATAATAGTCTTGATTAACTACTAAATTATTTAATAGTTGAAATTTTTTTATTAAAGACAATCTATTTTAAACCTTAAGGCTTGACCCAAATTTTAAATATTTTTGTCTTCTTAGCTTAATAAGATCTTCAGACTTGATTTTATTGATTTCATTTAAACTATTTAAAATATTACTTTTAACATTTTCTTTAATCAGAGCATGATCTCTATGAGCTCCTCCAGTTGGCTCCTTAATGATATTGTCTATAACTTTTAATTTTATTAGATCTTGAGCAGTTAACTTAAGACTATTAGCTGCTATCTCATCATATCCCTCTTGCTTCCATAAAATTGAAGCACAACCTTCAGGGGATATTACCGAATAGACTGAATTCTCTAGCATCAGCACCCTATCTGCGGTTGCTATCGCAACCGCACCGCCTGATCCACCTTCTCCAATAATAATACTTATTAGTGGAACTTCTACTTTTAAACAAGTTCTTATAGCATTTGCTATAGCTTCTGATTGACCTCTTTGTTCTGCTCCTACACCAGGGTATGCACCTGCTGTATCTACAAACGTAATAATAGGAAGCTTAAATTTATTTGCTAACTTCATTAATCTAGAGCATTTTCTATAGCCTTCAGGTCTAGCCATTCCAAAGTTTCTTTTTATCCTGCTCTCAGTATCATAACCTTTTTCTTGTCCTATAATCATCACCGAAGTCTCATCTATTGAAGCTAGTCCTCCTATGATAGCATCGTCCTGTCCATAATTTCTGTCTCCACTAAGTTCTTCAAATCTTTCAAAAATACTGCCTACATAATCGGAAAAATGTGGCCTTTCAGGATGCCTTGCAACTTGGACCTTCTGCCAAGGTGTTAACGAAGAATATTTAGATTTTAGTAAATTTTTTGCTTTGAACTCCAGGTTCGCAATTTCATCTAAGAGATTTGACCCTTTTATACTACTTACATGCCTAAGCTCATTTATCTTAGCCTCAAGTTCAGCAATCTCCGCTTCAAAATCTAAAAAAAACTTCATTTTTTATAAATACCTTTTAATATTTTTTTTTCCATCTCTACTATATTTTTTGCTTGTTTTATAGATACAATATCTAACAGTTTTCCTTTAAATGCAATAGCTCCTTTTCCTTTTTTTTCTGCTAGCTTCATTTGAGCTAAAATTTGCTTAGCTTCCTTAATCTCTTCATTTGTAGGAGAAAATAATTTATTTGCAATATCTATCTGTTTTGGATGTATTACCATCTTTCCATCAAATCCCATATTATAAGCACTTTTTGCTGCAGCTTTAAACCCTAAATTATCTGAGAAATCTCCAAATGGACAATCAACTGCCCTCATACCAAAAGAATGCGCTGTTAACAATATCTTAAATAATGCATAATGCCACATATCATTAAGAAAAAAATTTCTTTTATTTTTTAATTTGTTTTCTAAAACTCCATAACTCTCATTTACTCCACCAATATTATTAACTCTAGCTCCAATAGATGCAGCTAGATCAGCAGCACCAAAATGCAGTGCCTCATTTCTTTTACTAGCTAAAGCTATGCTTTCTACATTAATAAGACCTAATCCCGTTTCTATAATTATTTCAAAGCCTAATCTTTTTTTTCTATTATATTTTTTTTCATATTTGGAAACAAGTTTATCTAACTTTAAAACATCTTTTGCACTATTAACTTTAGGTAACATTATCATGTCTAACTTATTTGAAGTAAATTTTAAGATTTCCTTTATATCATCTTCCATAAAAATAGTATCACCTGCATTTATTCTTATAGACAATGATTTTTTTTTCCAGTTTATATCGTTAATAGCTTCTATAATGTTTTTTCTGGCAGATTTTTTTTCATTTACTGCCACTGAGTCTTCTAAGTCTAAAAAAATTATATCACTCTCACTCCTAGCAGCTTTTTCGAAAAAATCAGTTCTACTTCCTGGTACAGCTAATTCTGATCTGTTTAAACGCATAACAACATTATTATAGAAAGAAAAATTATTATAACCTAATCCTTCTGTGAAGAAAACCTAAGAGGATGTTTTTCGATTGCATTAAGTGCATCCTTCAGATTTACGTGGGTATATATTTCAACTGTTGCAATATCCTCATGTCCTAACAAATGTTGTATAACCTTTAAATCTGCTCCATTTTTTAACATGTGTGATGCAAAGGCATGTCGTAATATATGAGGGGAAACTAGTTTAGGGTTTAACCCTACTTTTACTGCTGCTTTCTTTAATTTTGAAAAATAAGTTTGTCTAGATAAATGTTTTTTTCTAGAGGGAAATAACCAATAGTTTCCTTTAAAACTACTTTTAAACTTTTCAAAATTTTTATTTTTTACATAATTTTTTAGAGATAATTGAGCTATTTCTCCTATTGGAATTAGTCGTTCCTTATTTCCTTTACCTTTTACTAATATATTTTTAAACTTTTCATCAAGATTACTTATTTTTAATGTTACCAATTCACTTACCCTTAAACCTGTAGCATATAATAATTCAGTAAGAACGTACATCTGCATATCTTTAAAAGAGTTATTATTTCTTTTAAGAAAATCTAAAATATTTTTTACTTCATTTTCTGTTAAAAACTTAGGTAAAACTGAAGTCTTTTTTGGAATAATTAAATTTTTACTTAGATCTTCTACTAGATACTTTTCATTAAATAAAAATGAAAAAAACTGTTTTATTACTGTAACCTTTCTAACTATAGTACTACCTTGTAAATGATTTAATTTTAAAAAACTAACCCAATTTGTTATGTCTTCAAATTCTATATTACTTACTTTTACATTTCTTTTATTTATAAAATTTATAAAGTCACTTATATCTCTTTTATATGAATTAAGAGTAGATTGAGCTAAGTTTTGCTCAGTAAATAACTTATCTAAAAATAACTCAAGTAATTTTGAAAAGTTATCAATATTTTTTATTGAGTTCATTTTACTATTCCAAAATTTAATTCAAATGAATAGTTTCTTGCATACTTTCTTTCTCCTAACCTATTTAGGGCATTAATACCTTTATAAATTTTATAAAAATTGGGGTTTTTTTCATTAACACTGTTTAACAAATTAATTGATATTAAAATAGCTTCTGCTAAATTTCTTTCTCTAACGGCCTCATCTAAATGAAAGTAATTATTTTCTATTATGAATGATTGTTTTTTTGAGCCCTTATGTATTTCATTCATATAAAATTCATTCCATAGATCTGTATTTATATCATAGTCTAAAGCTTTTAAAGTTATTAACAGTCTAAATACATCTTTTTTATTAATTTCTAGACTATTGTTAAGTATTTGTAATAAAAAATTTACGTCAGGTATCTCGTCTCTATTATTTCTCAAATTAATATCTTTAATATGTAAAAGTATCAGGAGTCTACAAAAATTAATATCTAGAGAAGCTCTACTTTTGATATCATTTGACATAAAAAATAACCAGTTTTTTGCAGTAGCAATATCTCCGGAATGCAAAAGTGTTTCTGTAGCTGGATAAATGAACCAACTTAGCTCGTTTGAAGGAATTAAAGAGTTTAATATATTATTAGTGACTTTATAAACAGCCCCTTCAATATTAGGATTTTTAGATTTTTGCCATAATAAATTTAAATACTTAGCTCTTTCTATATTTGATATTGAATTATTAGTTAAATAAAATAGGTTGGCTCTTACTAATACAGAATTCTTATCTTTTATTTCAGTTATTGAATTTAACTTCTGATCATCTTTGATACTTTCATATAATGAAAAGTATGCGTTTTCTAGTTTTATAGCGTCATAAATTCCTCTGTTTACTAGTCTTTCTAGCGCCTCTACTTGTTTGTCTAAAGTGTAAAGCTTCATATCATAAATAATTTTATCTAATGCAAGCCTATCGTTAGAAAAAACTTTTTTTGCAATTTCATAGTTTATCAAGCTCATAATTTTAGCATTTAAATTATTTAGGTTTTCATCATATAAACTTTGTTCAGCAGTAGCAGGTTCGTCTATAAAGTCCCTAAAAACCTCAATAAACTCTGATTTTCCTCGCGTATCATTATCTAATAAATCAATTGCCAGTTGAGCTTGATCAAGTTTATTTAAAGCTATGTTACAAGCTATTAAGGTCTCTCTTTTTTTTATGTTTGATGAATTAAAGTTTTTTTGCAATGCCTGTTTGCATATAAATGGTATATCTATTTCATTGCTTCTAAAGTTTAAGATTGTATTGGAAAAATTTTTATCTTTAAATTCTAATGGAATACTTTCTACTAGTCTTTGGACATTATCAGTGTCACCAATAAGTGAAAGCACCCTAACTTTTTCTTTCAAATAAATCAATGGGTCTTGAGCCTGCTCTATGCCGTTTAATTGATCCATATTATTTTGTACTTTAGGTTCTTTAGCTCTAGATAATAAAAGCTTTGACGTTAGTTCAAATAATGTTGGTGACTTGGTAGAAAAGTTTGTTCTCCTAATTAATCTTAAAGCAAATTCATGATTTGTGTTTCCCCACATTAACCATCCTAATCCTCCATTTTCGCTAGATAAAACACCATACCACTCATTAAATTCTTTAGGAATATCATCTACTATAATATCTACCGTTTCAGCATTTGGTTCATTAGTCGACATTGCATCATCTTCATTAAATAATATATTTGTCTCCTCCTGTTTATTGCTATCTAAATCTTCCAAATCACCTACGGCATTGGGTTCCTCTTCCATAATTATTATATTTTTAGGAACCTCTTGTGCATTTGCTATAACTACAAAAAGCAAATTAGTCAGTACTATTAATATTTTATTCCTTAACATTTGAATTTAACCGGTGTATTTCTAAATTTTTTTCAATATTTCTAACTGGCGCTGGTATATCCCAAAAAAATACTACAAATACAATTATACCTAAAGATATAATAAAACCTAATATAAGAATTTTTTTTACTATCATAGCAAGCTTTTCAATGATATTATAATTAATTATTTTACTTTAAATTTAAACATAAAACAAACTTCTCTTGAATGAAAGAAATTTAAATAGTTTATTAAAAGAAAAAAAAATATTCTTAGTGGGCTTTATGGCTACTGGGAAAACAACCATAGGCAAGAGACTCTCTAACAAACTTTCACTACCTTTCTACGATAGCGATAAAAAAATTGAGAGCCATCTAAAAATGCCAGTAAGTAATATTTTTAATAGTTTTGGAGAAAAAAAATTTCGTTATACAGAGGAAAAAATAATTTTAGATCATATTTTCGATAAAAAACTTCGTAGCTACATAATGTCTTTAGGTGGAGGTGCTTTTTTAAATAGTAATATTAGAAATGCAATAAAGCTAAAAGGAATTAGTGTATGGCTAGATGCTAATATAGAAATTATTTATAATAGAGTTATCAATTCAAAAAATGAAAGACCTTTATTGAAAAATAATAATAAGGAACAAATTAACTATTTACTTTTAAAAAGAAGTGAAGTTTATAAAGAAGCTGACCTGAAAGTGGATGTCATTAATACAAGTAAGGAAAACATGACTAGAATAATAGAAGAAAAAATTTTAAATCACTTAAAGTTTAAAAATGCTTAAATTACCCATAAAACTTGGAAGTAATAATTATAATATATTAATTAAAACAAATATATTTAGTGAAATAGCAAAATATCATTATCAAAATTATATAAATTGTAGAGCTTTTATTGTTACAGATAATAATGTAAAGAAACTTTACTTAAAAAAACTATTAGCCTCTTTTGATAAAAAAAAAATATCTTATAATTTTTTTAGTGTTTCACCAGGAGAAAAAAGCAAATCATTTAAATGTGCTGAAAATCTTGCAAATAAAATTATCTCTGCTGGTATTAATAGAAATGACATTATCTATTCATTAGGTGGCGGGATTGTAGGCGACCTAACAGGGTTTTTATCATCAATTATACTTAGAGGCTTAAAATTTATACAAATTCCTACAACTTTATTATCGCAAGTAGATAGTTCTGTAGGAGGTAAAACAGGAATTAATACGAAAAATGGAAAGAATATGATTGGTACTTTTTTTCAGCCAAAAGCGGTATTCATTGATCCACAAACTTTAGTATCTTTATCAAAAAGAGAATTTTTGGCTGGTTATGCAGAAGTAGTTAAGTATGGATTAATTAACGATAAAAGTTTTTTTTTATGGTTAAATAAAAACACAAAAAAAATAAAGTGTTTGGATCAAAGTGTTATTAAAAAAATTATTTTTTCTTGCTGTAAAAATAAAGCACAGTTTGTGAAGAAAGATGAGAAAGAGTCAGGCATTCGAGCTTTATTAAATTTGGGTCATACATTTGCACACTCTATAGAAAATGAATTAGATTATAAAGTAAGACATGGCTATGCTGTATCAATTGGCTTACTTATGGCTATGAATTTATCAGAAAAGTTAAAATATTCTTCCTATAGTGATTACATCTTAGTTAAGAGTCATCTTGCAAGTGTAGAACTACCTATTAATTTAAAACAACTATCTTCAAGAAAAAAATGGAATGTTAACATTCTTCTTAAAAATATGTATGCTGATAAAAAAGTTTATAAAGGAAATTTGCGTTTTATATTATGTAATGGTATAGGTAAAGCCTTTATTAAGGAAAACATCAATGAAGAGTTAATAAAAAAAGTTATTAAGGAATTTATTGATGTTTGATTTATATTTAATTAGCCAAATTTTTATAATTTTTTTTCTAGTCATACTCTCTGCTTTTTTTTCTTCTTCTGAAACAGCTTTAACCAGCATATCAGAGCCATTGTTACAAAAAAAAATTTCTGAAGAGGATAAAAAAGCAATCAGAACTCAAAAATTACTAAAAAAGAGAGAAGAGATTATAAGTGCTATTTTACTGGGTAATAATTTAGTAAATATTTTATCTTCTGCACTTGCAACTAATTTACTTATCAAAGCATTTGGCACAATGGGCATTTTATACTCAACCTTAATAATGACTTCTTTAATATTTATATTTGCAGAAGTATTACCTAAAATTTATGCTATTAGAAAGCCTGATACATTGCTAATATTTTATACACCTTTTTTAATTTTTGTAGTGTGGTTGCTTTCCCCAATAAATTTTCTTATTCAAAAGTTAATACATTTTCTTGTTAGATTTAAAGATATTAAAGATGAAGGCTTAAATTTAGATAAAATAAGAGGAGCTATTTTATTAGCTGCAAAAGAAGGAGAAATGAAGAAAGATAATAGGTTTATGCTAGAAAGTATTTTAGACTTAACTGACAGAGAAATTAGTGAAGTTATGATACACAGAAAGGATATATTCGCGGTAAATAAAAAAGAGAAAAATAAATTCTTTTTAGATTTATCTGTAAAAACAACATTTTCTAGAGTGCCAGTTTGGGAAAATAATACAGAAAATATTATAGGGATAATACACGTTAAAGACCTTTTAAGATCCTTACTAGAAGAGAAAAATTTTGATATAGACAAAGTAATTCAAGAGCCGTGGTTTATACCTGAAACAACAACTTTATTAAGTCAATTAAATGCTTTTAGAGAAAAACAAAAACAAATGGCATTTGTTGTTGATGAGTATGGAGTATTACAAGGATTAGTTACTCTTGAAGATATCCTTGAAGAAATAGTAGGCCAAATAGAAGACGAACATGACTCTCCCTCATTAAGCCTTCAGACTGATAATAAAGGAAATATTTATGTTAATGGCAACGTAACATTAAGAGATCTTAATAGAAAATATAATTTAAAATTACCTGAGAGATCTGCGTCAACAATAGCTGGATTTATTATAAATTTAGCGAAAAGAATTCCTGAAACAGGTGAAAGCTTTAAATTAAAGAAATTAATTATCACAGTAATTTCTAGAAATCAAACTAGAATTACTAAAATTTTAATTAAACAAAAAAGCTAACTTTAACTAAATAGATGATAATTCTAACTCTAAAGCATGCAATCCTAGCTTAAATTCATTATCTAATGTTTTATAAACTTCTTTATGCATTTCTAATTTACTAAGGCCACTGAAATTACTGGTAGTCATTTTTATAAAGAAATGTGTCTCTTTTTGCCCATCTTTTAAATGAAAATGTCCTTTATGATCAGAACTATCATCTCTGACTTCTAAACTAACGGGATTATAAAGAGTAATTAACTTTTCTTCTATTCTTTGTTTTCTATTTTTTTTACCCAATTTAATAATACCTGCTCTTGCTAATACATTAAAATATCATAATATTATATTATGTTTAAAAATAAAAAAAGAGCTTCTTTCTTTCTTGAAGATAGTGAAAGCGAAATACTCTCTCTTACAAAATATTGTGAATGGAATAATTGTGAAAAAAAAGGTGAGTATAAAGCTCCTACATCTAGAAATCAATTGAGAGAGTTCAAATGGTTTTGCTTAGAACATATTAAATTATATAATAAGGGATGGGATTATTTCAAAGGTAGAACTTCAGATGAGATTTATAAAGAAATATCAAAAGATGCTTTATGGCATAGGCCTACCTGGGAAAGAATAAAAAATAATAATATTTCTGATATACATGAAATATTTTCAAAGACATCATGTAAATATAGGGATCAAAAAATTAATAATTTTACTAAATCTAGTAATGAACATTTAATTCCTGCATTAGAAATACTAGATATTCAAATGCCTTTCAATTTAGAAACTCTTAAAAAGCAATATAAAAAAATGGTGAAAAAGTTTCATCCTGATGTTAGTAGTTATAACAACGAAGATCATATAATTAAATTAAATAACGCATATTCAATATTATTAAAAGCACTTAAACCTTAGAAATTATGACAGAAATAATAAATAAAAAATTAAAGAAAAGATCAGATACTCCAGATAGAAAAGTCAAAGCTTCAGAAATATTTAATATAGATACTAATATGGAAGTACCTTACTTTGACGAAAAGGATGATTATGTTCCAAAAGTGGACAATACGTATATATTCGATAAAGATACTACTATAGCAATTTTAGCAGGTTTTTTACATAACAGAAGGGTAATGATACAAGGTTTTCACGGAACTGGCAAATCTACTCATATTGAACAGATTGCAGCCAGGTTAAATTGGAGATGTCTTAGAGTAAACTTAGATAGCCATGTAAGTAGAATAGATTTAGTAGGCAAAGAAGCAATTGTTTTAGAAAAAGGTGTTCAAATTACTAAATTTAAAGAAGGAATTATACCTTGGGCACTTTATAATGGAGTAGCACTGGTATTTGATGAATATGATGCGGGTAGACCAGATGTTATGTTTGTTATACAAAGAATATTAGAAATTGAAGGCAAACTAACTTTATTAGAACAAAACAAAGTTATAACTCCACATCCATCTTTCAGATTGTTTTGCACTACAAATACAATAGGATTAGGTGATACTTCTGGGCTTTATCATGGTACTCAACAAATAAACCAAGGACAAATGGATAGATGGAATATAGTCGCTACTCTTAACTATCTCTCAGAGGATAAAGAACTTAATATTATTGCTACCAAAGTGCCAAGCTTTGAAAAAAAGTTTGGAAAAGATAAAATTTCCCTTATGATTTCCTTAGCTAACCTAACAAGGTCTGGTTTTAAAAATGGAGACATTTCGACTTTAATGTCACCAAGAACTGTTATTACTTGGGCTGAGAACACTATTATTTTTAATGATTTAGAATATGCTTTTAAGGTAACTTTTTTAAATAAATGTGATGAAGTTGAGAGAATAGTCATAGCTGAATATTATCAGAGATGCTTTGCTGTAGATTTGCCAAACTCATGGGTTAATTTTATTAATCAAGATGATACTAATACTAATGAATAGTGAAGAAAATAAAATAAACTCCTTCAAAAAGTCAATAGAGAGCACTATTAAGGCAATATCTAAAAAGTCGAATGTAAATGTTTATTTTAGTAATGATAAAGGCACCAATGATTTAGATATTAATTTGCCCTCTTTAAATAAGGATAATTTTTTAGAAAAAAAATATTATGTAAGAGGTATCAGTGATTCTGCTTCTTTATTAAAAAGATTTCATAGTAAAGAAATTCATAAAGAGTTAGCCCCCAAAAATATTGCTTCTAAAGATATATTTGATCAAATAGAAGAACTTAGATGTGAACTTATTGGAAGCCAAAAATATCCTGGAATTAAGAAAAACTTAACTAAATTAGAAAACCTCCAATTAAATAAAAACATTCAGGAAAATAAAACATTTAGTATTCCTGAATCCTTTAAAATGGTATTAAAAAATAATATTTTGGGACAAGAAATTAGTGAAGCTAATAATAGTTTCTACAGCCCTATAATCAAAACTCTAAAAAGAATTTTAAATACTACTGATGTAAATTTAAAGGAAAATCTCTATGACCAAAAAATTTTTAGTAAAAAAATTTTAGAACTTATAAATTTAGTTAATACTGAAACAAAAAAAAATGAAAAAGATAAAGAGAACGAAAACTCAGAAACACCAGAAGACGAGAGTAGCCAAAACCAAAGCATGCAAGAAAATGATAAAAATATTGAAAGTTTTGATTTAGAAGAAAATTCTGAAGTGGCTGAGAATGAAAGAATAGATACAGATGAATTAACCAACCCCTCTGAAAGTGAAGAAAATAATCTAGAAAATAGTGCATCAAGCAAATATGATATTGAAGAAAAAACTGAAAAAAACTTTAAATATAAAATCTATACTAGTAAGTACGATAGTGTAACAAAAGCTGAAAATTTATGTGAAACTGAAGAAACAAATAAATTAAGAAAACAACTAGATAGACAAACTGAAAAATTAAATTCTACTATAAGTATTTTAGCTAATAAATTACATAGAAAACTTCTAGCTAAACAAAATAGATGGTGGGAGTTTGATTTAGAAGAAGGAATACTAGATAGTGGAAAG
>CACHHO010000002.1 GCA_902579545.1 Rhodospirillaceae bacterium
TTTTTCATATATTAATTATTAAAATAAATTTTATTTTTATCTATATAATCTTTTAATTTATCTAAACAAAATTTATTTACAATATTATTATTATTTGCTTCATAGAGCTTATTTTTTTTAATTAAGTTAAAAAAAATTTTTTCTTCTGAGTTATTTTTTATAATTTTTTTATACATACTCTTTGGAAACCTTAAATTTCCTACAGAAACAGAATGTATGCTGTTTCTTTTAATATTTGAAAATAATATTTCAAACATTTTACTATAATCTTCTTTCCACCCTTCATATATAATAACTGGATCAAATCTAAAACCTATTTTCCAATCCAGATCACATAATTTTTTTAGAGTTTTTATTCTTTTTTCAAAACCAGGGACTCCCTTTTCATAGCTTTTAGAAAACCTTTTAGGAGTAAAACTATATGCTATAATAATATTATTCTTTACTTCGCGCAAAAATGGTTTTAAGTAAGTACTCTTAGTTCTTATTTCTAATTCAAAGTTCGGGTTGTCAGTAAAATTATTTAATGCATATGACATGAAATTTGATATAGGCTCAAAGCCTAATGAATCACAATCATATCCTGAAAAGAAAGTAATTTTTTTATTAATATTTTTTTTAATGATAGTCTTAATTTCATTAATATAATCTTCGTAATTTACAAAAATCACATAATTTGCTGAAGAATATAGACCTTGTAAAAAACAATATTTACAATCAAATAAGCAATTATACATATATGAAAAATAATAATTTATATTGTTACCAACTCCATAATTTTCAGGCGTTTTAAGTAAAAGCTTATTATTTTTTTTTGCTAAAATAATAGCTGGATTTCTTTTTTGCAGAGAAAAGTTCTGATTTTTTTTATTAAATATTTCAGCATATTTTTTAATATATATTATTTCTGGATCTTTAAATTTTTTGCAAATCAATTGCGTTCTTAAATTATTTCTAACTTCTTCTTCAATATATATAAGTTTTTTCATATTAAATTTTTAATAAATAATTATTTAATTTATCTTCATATAAATTAATTAATTGATTCAAAGATGAAGATTGTATAATTTCTTTTTCAACTAAATTTTTATTTTGAATTATTAAAATTTTTTTTATTAAGCTTTCAATTTTTTTTCTATTATAAAATGTTACATGATACTTATTACTTATAACTTTTAGAAGATTATTTATCTCAATATTATTTTCTTCATATGATAGATATTTTTCTAATACTTCATGAATGCTTTTTATATATTTTTTTATGTACCTATAAGCAAAGTCTTTATAGCTTTTTGGTTGGAATGTTAGATTATCTGATACTATCTTAAAAATAAATATATTATCTTTTTGTACTTTCTTTTCTAATGCACTTATAAAGCCAAAACCTTCCATATCATATATATTATTTTTTTTAAAAACTGTTTCAGCTTTTTCAACACTACATAAAACCTCTACTTTAAAGTTATGTAAAAAAGTATTTGTATAAAAAGTTTGACTATCTTTATTATTTATTACTTTTTTAATCTCATAAATTTTTCCTTTTTGGTGATCTCTATGTCCTCCTAATCCTAAATTTATCCATAGAGAGTTAAATTCGTAGGGAAATAGCTGCTGCAAATATAAAACTGCTCTATATGATTTTTCATTACCTATACCCGATATAATCAAAAGAATATTTCTTAAAGGGTTTTCATATACAGTAAAAGGTTTATTTTTTTCTAAATTTTTTTTTAAGTTATAAAATTCAATAATTGGGAGCGCTTCTGCTTTTAATGCTACCAGAAACCTTAATTGACTATTTCTTTTTAAATTTAAAATTATATTGCTCCCATAAGAATTTTTTGTATAAATACATCTTAAATATTTTTTTATTTTTTCTATTAATGCTTCCTTTAATTATAATATTAATTTTATTTAATAATGTTTTTAATGCCATGTTTCTTAACTCTCTTTTAACTTTATAGTTTAAAATAATTTTTTCTAAGGATTTTATTCTATACCTATCTAGACCCCAGTACTTCCTGGAGAGTTGATCCTCGTGTCCGCCATATTTTTTTAACAACACTTCATCGACATATCCTACTTTTATTCTACTTGTTAATCTTAGCCATAAATCATAATCCTCGCATACTTTCAGCTTAGTATCAAATAGACCATATTTTTTAAAAATATATTTATTAATTAATACACTAGAGGGTGATATCTTACAAATATCTAAACAATTCTTAAAAATATAGCCACCATATTTAGTATGTTTTTTTTTCTGATTTAAAATTTTGCCATTTTTAATCCATATCTCATCAGTATGTACTAGTTTGATTTTATTATTAGACTTTTTTATAAGACTAATTTGTTTCTCTATTTTATTCCTTAGCCACTCGTCATCTGAATCAATAAAAGCTATCCAATTATTAGTACTTTTTATAATTCCTAAGTTTCTTGCAAAACTAACTCCTCTTTTTTTTTCATTTATGACTCTTACTTTAGAATATTTTTTTTTAATGAAATCTTTAGTGCCGTCTTTTGAATTGTTATCTACTAATATTATCTCATTAACAGCATAAGTTTGATTATAAATTGAATTGATGCATCTAGGCAAATATTCTATCCTATTATAGGAAGGTATTATTACAGTAACATTGTAATCCATTTTATTTATGAAATATTGGCCTTATTTTAATAAAGGGTTCTTCGATGTAATGTCTAATAAGATAAGATATTAAAAAGCTTAAAGAAAAAATTAATATTATGTTAATACTAATATTATCTATTTCAAGATTTTTAATAAGATCTATTACTAATATGTGCATTAGGTATAGAGGATAAGACCAATTAGCTAATTCAGAAATTATTTTTTTTAATTTATTATTCTTAATATAGGTGATTTTTTGCGCTAAAAATATAGTAATAAGACAAAAAAAGTAAATAATGTAAAAAATTAAGTTGTTTTTGATCCCCACTAAGGTAAAATTTTGATTTTCATAATATAAGTTGAGTTGATTATATATAAAATAAAGAAGTGCTGGGAAAAGCAAAAAAAAAGTTATGTTTACAATAGTGATTTTTTTTAAATATTTAAAAACAAAATAACCAATGCCACCGAAGGCTATCGAGTCAATTCTAAAAACTGCTACTCTTCTTAATTCACTTCCCCATTCCGCATAATTATAATTATCTCTTAAAAAGAAAACAAAAATTATTATTAAAAAACAGGTAATCATAATTAGTAATGAACTACTAATGTAATCTTTTAAATATCTTCTGTTAATTAATACTGTTAAACAAAGCAAGAGTGGAAATATAATGTAAAAAATTTCTTCAACACATATTGACCAGGATACAGAAAAAAATGTTTCTGATACAATTGGATAATTTAAATTTTGTAAAAATAGTATATAGTACAATATTTCACTTTCATAATACCTGTAAAATATAATATAAGACACTAAAGCAAAAAAATAAGCTGGCCAAGTTCTACCAAATCTTCTGATAACAAATACATAACTATTCAAAAACATATACTTACTTGATTTAATTATGCTCACACCATATTTGCATATTAGAAACCCGCTTAAACAGAAGAAAATCTCTACACCTAGTATAGATATAATAAAAGAGTTTTTTACTAAAGCTGGGTCTTTTGAAAGACTTATAACTATGTGAGGAATAAACACAAGTAATGATGAGATTATTCTTAATAAATCTAAACCGTAACTTTTTGTATGCATAATATTATATTTTTATATATTAAATATATGATAAAACTAATTATAAAATATACTTTTTTAATATTATTTAGTTTATTGTTGGCATTTATGCTTTCTTTTTTTGTAAAGAACAGTATACATTTATATAACTCTCATATATATAAAAATAAAAAGGTTTCATTTTTAGAGAATAATATTAATTCAAAAGATGCTCCTAAATTCTGTTTCCAAAGCATCCAAAAGTTAGTAAATGATAATAATTTTACGTTACCAGAAATGCCTCCTATAGGAACCATTCCTAATAGTTCAGTTTTATTTAAAGAATACCTTATTAAGTATGACAAATATGGTTTTAGAAATAAGAATACTGTTTGGAATAATAAAGATCATGATTATTTAGTTTTAGGTGATTCAATAGTAGCAGATACAAAAGTTCCTGATAATTTTCTTTTTACTAACCAATTTAAAAATAAAAAAAGTGTTATAAATGCAGGTTGCGGTGGTAATGGGTTATTATCTAGCTTTTATATATTAAAACAATTATTAGAAGCAGAATACAAGTTTACAAAGATTTTATTTTTTATAAATTTAGAGAATGACTTTACTAAAGATACATTAAGAGAGGTAAAAATAGAAAAACTCTTTGATGAATATGATAACAGTGAAGAAAAAAATATGTTTCTTAATAACCGTCAATATACTTCAGACTACGAGAATTTAATTAAAAAATCCTTTCGTAAAGAAATAAATAATTATTCTTTTTTAAGAAATATTTTAGAAACATTTTCAATAAATAGTTTTATAAATTATTTCAATAAATTTAAAAAATTAATTTTTAAAGATAAAAAAAATGATGAAATAATACTTGCGGATAGTACAACTAAAAATAAAATCAACTTTGCTCACAATCATTACCAAACAGACATGTATAATTTATTTCTTCAATTTTTAGAAAAAATTTCCTATACCCTACAGAATAAAAAGACTGAGTTAATATTTATATTAGTCCCTACATATCAGGAAGTAAAAATATATTCTAAAAATAAAAAAAGTGCTGATGACTGGGAAAAGTATTTAAACTATAAATACATAAAAAATACCCTTACAAGCACTATAGCTAATTATAATATTGGAATAATAGACCTCTATTATTTTGTATACAATAAGAATGAAGAATTTTTCAATGGCCACTTTTCCAAAAAAGCACAAAAAAAATTAAGTAAATATATACAAAAGAGTATTAATAGTGAAGATCAAATAAAATATCAAAAACTTTTACTATATAACTCTCATTACCCATCTAAGAACTATTTTAATTACACTGTTAACTTTGGCAAAAAACTTAATCAATCAGAAGTAAATGATTGGCTAAAATCAATTAGTTACTTTACAAAAAAAAATCAAATAAATAATTATTTACTTGCAGCACCATTAGGATATTTTTTTATAAATCAAGAGTGTTCCAATATTCTCAAACTTAATAAAATGACTGAGAATAAAATATTGAACTACTCAAATGGAAAATTCTTCTATTTGTTATGTAGATTAGATCAATCAAAAAGTGTAAAAGAAGATATAAAAGTAATTGATAACCTTATAGACAAAGATATAAAATATTTTTTTCCAATTATATCAAAAGCTATCAATGAAAAAATAGGTTCCATTAATGAAAAATAAAAAAAAAGCACTCATTATAGTATTTGTTTTTGTTTTTTTTTTATTATTGTATTTCTTAGGAAACACTAATAATAGCGAATTATATAAAATTTTTTAATAATTATTTTTATTTTTTTAAGGTATTTATTAAAGAATTTTTTTGATATATGATTTTACTAGCCCCAATAGTATAATGGTTATTACAGTACCTTGGTAAGGCACAGATGGTAGTTCAATTCTACCTTGGGGCACATTATTTTTCTTTATATCCAATTATTTTATTTAAAACTTTTTTCATTTCTAATTTATTTATGCTTTTAGGATTTTTTTTAAGTTTACAATAATAATAATATTCACATAACAGTTCTACTTCTTCAGCTAATTCATAGGCATTAGATAAATTTTCTCCCGTTGCTATTTGCCCATGATTAGATATTAGGCAACTTAAACTGTTCTTTAGTGCTAAATTTATGTTTTTAGATAACTCTTCTGTACCAAACAATGAATACTTTGCTACTTTGATTTCATCTGCTCCAGTAATACCTACCATATAATGAAAAGGTGGAATTCTTTTATATAAACAAGAACAAATTACAGAAAACTTAGAATGAGCATGGACGATTGCATTAACTTTAGTAAATTTATAAATATCCAAATGAAACTTCCATTCAGAAGAGGGATTTTTATTCTTTTCTATTTCTCCTTCTAGAGAAACAAATACAATATCATTTACCTTTAAATCTGAATTTCTTTTTCCTGAAGGAGATATTAAAAACCCCTTTAAATTTTTTTCATTATGTCTAACAGAAATGTTTCCAGATCTAATTGGGGAAAAACCTGTGCTAGAAAATAACTTTGAAAATTTTACAATCTGCTTTTTTTTATTTAATTTATTCATTTTTTAATTTTATAATATCTCTTTCATTTGGTCTTATTACACCTTTATTAGTTATTAAATTAGTTATAAATTTATTTGGAGTAAGGTCAAAAGCTGGATTATATACTTTACTATCGGAAGGATAAACATTAATTGTTCTAATCTTATTGGAATCATCTATTCCTTTAATTTGTTTAAGTTCACTTTCGTCCCTTTCTTCTATAATTATATCTTTAAAGTTTTTAATATTCCAATCAATAGTACTATAGGGAACTGCTACATAAAAAGGTATGTTAAATTCTTTTGCTGCTAGTGCTTTTAAAAATGTACCTATTTTATTTGCTACGTGCCCATTACTTGTAACTCTATCTGCTCCTACTATACATAAATCTATTTCTTTTCTTTGCATAAGTAATCCTGCTGTATTGTCAGTTATGACAGTATTATTTATATTTTCATTATTTAATTCATAACTAGTTAAAAGAGCTCCTTGATTTCTAGGCCTTGTTTCATCTACCCAAACATGAATATTTAGGTTATTTTTTTTTGCTAAATAAATAGGAGCAGTAGCAGTTCCCCAGTCTATTGTTGCGAGCCACCCAGCATTACAATGGGTAAGTACATTAATTTCTTTTTTTCTTTCTGAAATTTTCTTAATTATTTCAAATCCAAATTCTCCTATTTTTTTACAGTTTTGAATATCCTCTTCACATAATTTATTTGCTTCATTTAAAAGTTTTTTTTCTGTTTCTCTAAATGGAAGATTTAAATCAATTATTTTCATCATCTTATCTACTGCCCAAAATAGATTAACTGCAGTAGGTCTAGTGCTTTTAATTTTTTTTGATGCTTCATATATTTTTGTTTTATTGCTTAGCTCTCTATAAGCTAAATAAATACCATATGCAGCTGTTGCACCTATTAAAGGAGCACCTCTTACTTGCATATTTTTTATTGCTATGAGTGTGTCTTCTAAACTCTTTAAAGATACAATTTCAAGTTTATGAGGCAATTGTGTTTGATCTATAATTTTAACATTATCTTCTTTTTTATCATACCAAATAGTTCTATAATTTTTTTTATTTATTTTCATAATTTATAATATATGCAAAAAAATAATTATACAATTTGAAAGGATTTATATGATTGACAAAAATACATATGCTAATAAATATAAATTTAATCCTAGAAACTCTATTTGTGTTGTAACAGGAGGTTCAAGTGGAATTGGAAAGTCATTAATAGAAGAACTACACAATCGGCAAGCAAAAAAAATAATAAATATTGATATAAAAGATAATGAATCAAATATTGCAGATTTTATAAATTGCGATGTTAGTAATAATGATGAAATGAGATCAGTTATTAATAAAATATATGATAAATATAATTATATTGATTTATTTTGTAGTAATGCTGGTATAGCAACTGATGACGATGGACTAGCTTCAGTGAAACATTGGGACCAAATTTGGAAAACCAATGTATTACAGCATACAAATGTAGTTAGAAATTGTATTGCCAAAATGCTTAAAAATAAAAGTGGATGGTTTCTTATTACTGCATCTGCTGCCGGTTTACTGTCACAAGTAGGTTCAGCTACTTATTCTACAACAAAACATGCTACTGTCGGCTTTGCAGAATGGTTATCAATAACCTACGGAGATTTTGGTATAGGAGTTAGCTTACTTTGTCCTCAGGGTGTAAATACTCCTATGACAGAAAATATTGAAAATGGTGGAGTTGCAGGTATTAATGGAATGTTAGAACCTAAGGAAGTTGCAAAAATCACTCTAGATAATATGGCATTAGGAAAATTTTTAATCACTCCTCATGAAATAGTAAAAAAATATATAAAGATTAAGGCCGAAGACCCGGATAAATGGATAATAGGCATGAGAAAATTATATAAACAGTTTGTAATTTAAGATAATATTTACAAACTTTTTTTTTAATATAAAATTTAGATATGTTTCAAAGAAGTGTATTTAGCGAGGAGCAAAATTTTTTTAGAGAAACAACTGCTAAGTTTGTGGACAAGGAAATTTTGCCTTATCATAGCAAATGGGAAAAAGATGGAATTGTTCCCAAGGAAATATGGTTAAAAGCAGGAGAAGTAGGACTACTTTGTCCAAATGTGCCTAAAGAATATGGTGGTATAGGAGGAGACTTTAGATTTAATGTTATTATTGTCGAGGAACTTGCAAGAATTGGGGCTACAGGACCTGGCTTTGCAGTTCATTCTGACATAGTTGCTCCTTATTTAATTAATTATAGTTCTTCAGCACAAAAAAAGAACTATTTACCTAAAATGGTGAAAGGTGAAATAATTACAGCAATAGCTATGACAGAGCCAGGGACAGGTTCTGATCTGCAAAACATTAAGACAAAGGCTATAATTAATAATGATACTATTGTGCTAAATGGTTCTAAAACTTTTATTACTAATGGACAGAACGCTGATTTGGTATTAGTTGTAGCAAAAACCGATTCTACGAAAAAAGCAAAAGGAATTTCTATAGTTTTATGCGAAAAGTATAGAAAAGGTTTTAAAAAAGGTAAAAACTTAGAAAAAATTGGACTGAAAGCACAAGATACATCTGAATTATTTTTTCAAGATGTTCAGTTACCACTAGAAAATATATTAGGTAATTCTGGACAAGGATTTGCACAATTAATGGACGAACTTCCTCAAGAAAGACTCTCAATTGCGGTTACCGCTATTGCATCAGCTGAAGCTGCCCTTAATTGGACTGTAAGTTATACAAAAGAAAGAACTGCATTTAATACTAAAATTATTAACTTTCAAAATACTAAATTTATACTTGCAAAGTTAAAATCAGAGCTAGCTGTCGCTAGAACTTATATTGATAGATGTATTCATGAGCATATTAATAATAATTTTACAGCAGAAGACGGAGCAATAGCAAAATTGTGGAGTACTGAATTACAATTTAAAGTAATTGATGAATGTCTCCAATTATTTGGAGGCTATGGCTACATGCATGAATATCCAATTGCAAAAGCATTCATGGACTCAAGAGTGCAAAGAATATATGGGGGCACTAGTGAAATTATGAAAGAAATAATTAGTAGAAACTTATAGGGAAAAATTATGCCTGAAGCTTATATATATGATGCAATTAGAACTCCAAGAGGTAAAGGGAAAATATCCGGTTCATTACACGAAATTTCTCCAGTGAAATTAGCCTCCAAAACTCTTAAAAAATTAAAAGAAAGAAACAATTTAAATACTAAACTTTTAGATGACGTAGTATTGGGCTGTGTTCATCCTATTAATGAGCAAGGGTCTGATATCGCAAGGATATCAGTTTTAGATGCTGACTATGATCAATCAGTTCCAGGGACACAGGTTGATAGATTCTGTGCATCAGGTTTAGAAGCCTGTAATATAGCTGCAGCTCAAATCATGAGTGGACAGTCTGATCTAACTATAGGGGGTGGTATAGAATCTATGTCTAGAGTACCAATGGGTAGTGTTGGAGGAGCTTGGATGACTGATCCAACTGTTGCATTTAAGACTTATTTTGTACCACAAGGAATATCAGCAGATCTTTTAGCTACTAAGTATAATTATAGTAGAGACGACGTTGATTTATATGCTGTAAATTCTCAAAAAAAAGCTTCTAACGCCTGGGAAAAAAAATATTTTAGTAAGAGCATAATAGATATATATGATCAAAATGGTGACTTAATGCTTAATTATGATGAATTAATTAGAAAAGAAACTACAATGCAAAGTTTAGCTTCTCTAAATCCTTCCTTTCAAAAAATAGGAAAAGAAACAGGATTAAATGAAGTAGCATTAATGAAATATCCTGAAAGTAAAAAAATTAATCATGTGCATCATGCAGGAAACTCATCAGGTATAGTTGATGGAGCTGCTGCTGTTCTAATTGGAAATAAAGAAATAGGAATTAAATTAGGAATTAAACCCAGAGCAAAAATTAAAGCATTTTCTTCTATAGGAACTGAACCTACAATAATGTTAACAGGTCCTGAACATGCATCAAATAAAGTTTTTCAGAGAACTAAGATGCATCCTAATGACATTGATTTATTTGAAGTAAATGAAGCCTTTGCAGCAGTTGTTCTAAGATATATAGACGCTTTAAAGGTTAGTGAAGATAAAGTAAATGTAAATGGAGGAGCTATAGCTATGGGACATCCCCTTGGAGCAACAGGATCCATGTTGTTGGGGACTCTTCTTGATGAATTAGAAAGAAGAAATTTATCTACTGGACTAATTACTCTATGTGTAGGAGCAGGTATGGGGACTGCTACTATTATAGAAAGAGTTTAAAAAGTGTCTTTGGTAGATTTTGAATTATCTAAAGACTACTCTTATATTAAAATAATTGGCTCAGACTTTAACTTAAATTCATTTGAAAAATTTAAAGAAATTATAAAAAACTTAAATCAAAAAAATTGTATTAAAAAAGTAAGTATTGAAGGAAACTTTAACTCTAGGTTACTAGTTAATGAAATTTTTTCTAAGTCAGGTAAAACATCTCTTGATGATTTACTTTATTTATTACAGGCATTAGCTAAAACAATTGAAGACAGTGATATTTTATTTACGGCTAATATTAATGGTATTGCTAAGGGTCCTGCTATGGAAATTGCGTTAGCATGTAATTTTGTTAAAGCTAAAACTGGAACTATTTTTAACTTTACTAAAAATGAAAAAATATTTTTTTTGGGCACTATCCAACGGCTTATTAATATTTTGGGATATAAAAAAACTCTTCAACTATTATTAATTGAAAAAACTATAAATTTTGAAGATGCAACTGATTTAAAAATAATAAATAGCAATATAGATAAAACCTTAATTAGGAACAAACCTTTTTGGGATCAAGCTTTCACTAACACTTTTATATTTTTTAATTCTAAAATACATAGTACCTATAAGAACCTAATACCTGAATACATGGCAATACTCTCAATCATATTTGAAAGCTCTATATGCGACTATGAGGTAGGTTTATCAATTGAAAGAAGATGGGTAAAATGGTTAATTTTAAACAATATTAAAAAATCTTAAAAAAATTTTCTATTTTTCTTTAAAGCTTAACGCAACTGAGTTTATGCAATATCTCAATCCAGTAGGCTTAGGCCCATCGGGAAATACGTGCCCCAAGTGAGACTCACAACTACTACACTTTACTTCAACCCTCCTCATTCCATAACTATTGTCTTCTAATTCTTTTACGACCTCATCTTCAATTAAAGCATAAAATGCAGGCCATCCTGTCCCTGAGTCAAATTTATGTTCTGATGAAAAAATAACCTTTCCACAGTTAATACAAGAATAAATTCCTTCTTTTTTATTGTAATTAAATTCTCCTGAAAACGGGGGTTCTGTAGCCCCTTCTCTGGTAACTTTATATGTTAAACTTTTTTTAGACTCCATAATAATTAAATAGCATTTTTTCCATGAAATGTTAATCTATTTCGATGAGTAAGAAAATAATAGAATCGCCGGATATGTTTAAGAGTATGGCAGGAAACTTTTTGGGATATAGTGAGTGGAAGCAAGTAACTCAAAAAGAAATTGATAACTTCGCCACTGCTACTGAAGACTATCAATGGATACATGTTAATGAAGAGAAAGCTAAAAAAGTAAGCCCCTTCAAAAAAACGATTGCTCACGGATATTATTCATTATCTCTAATACCAAAGTTTGTATATGAAGTATGGGAATGTAAAAAACTAAAACTAATTTTAAATTATGGAACTGAAAAAATAAGATTTATATCACCTGTAGTCTGTAATAATTCAATAAGAGCAGCTATTTCAGTTCTTGATGCTATTGATTACAAAGGTGGGATATTGTTAAAAAGTAAAATAAATATAGAAATAAGAAATAAAGAAAAGCCAGCTCTATCAGCTGAAACTCTAAGTTTATTATTTTCTCAGTGATTTAATTTTTTTTTATTAATAATTAAATGTTTTAAACATGAAACTTCTAAGTCTGGTTTAAATTTTTTCTCTATAAATTTATATTTAAAGCTTCCATATTCATCCTCTCTTTTAATAAAAACTGTTCTCATTCCTAATTTAGAGGCTGCATATAAGTCATTTTTATGTGAGGCTACCAAAGCACATTCATCGGGTTTTAAATTAAGCATTCTTGCTGCTCCTATATAAACTATTTTATTAGGTTTATATTTTTTAAAATGTTCTGCAGAAAATAAAAAATCAAATTTTAGTTTAGCATAATTAAAAAGATTTTTTTGAAGCCTTATATTACCATTTGAAAGACTAGCTGTTATAAAATACTTATTTAATTCATTTAATCCTACTATACTATCATTCCAAGGGTCCAGCTTATGCCAAAGCATAATCAAATATTTTTTTTCTTTTTTACTTAGCTTATAAAATTTCATTTTCTTTAAAACTTTTTCGAGTGTCATCTCATGAAGTTCATCCAATGTCTTCCAAGAAATACTTTTGTTATTAACTTTATTAAGTATAGGTTGATATTCCTTTCTCCAACTTATTACAAACTCTTCTAAATCATATATTCTGTTTTTAAAAACTTCTAACTTCTGAGATCCTTTAATAATAGAAGATCTCCAATCTACTAAAGTCCCAAATATATCAAAAAAAAGTGCTTTCATATTAAAAGTAAATTATTAAACTAATTATTGTAATATATAATTAAAATATATTAATATAAATTATGAAAGATTTAAAAAGTTCTATTTTAAAGGGTAAAAAAGGTTTAGTTATTGGTATAGCTAATGAAAGATCACTAGCATGGGGAATAGCAAAAAGTGCCTTTCAGCATGGCGGAGAACTTGCACTTACATATCAAAATGAAGCTCTTAAAAAAAGGCTCATTCCACTAGCTGATAAAATCAACTCTGATCATATATATGAATTCGATATACAAAATTATGAAAAAATTCCTGTTTTTTTAAAAAAATTAAGTCAAGAATTTGGCAAATTAGATTTTATTGTTCATGCTGTAGCTTTTTCTGACAAAGAAGAATTAAAAGGGGATTATGTAGACACATCAAAATCAAATTTCTTGAATACCATGGAAATATCTTGCTATTCTTTTACAGCATTAATTAAAGAAGCCTTACCTTTCATGAATGATAAAGCAAATTTCTTAACTTTGTCTTATTATGGTGCGGAAAAAGTTATTCCCCATTATAATGTGATGGGAATAGCTAAGTCAGCCTTAGAAACAAGTGTTAAATATTTAGCTGCTGATTTAGGTAAAAAAGGTTTTAGAGTAAATGCTATATCTGCTGGACCTGTCCGAACACTTGCGGCATCAGGTATATCTGATTTTAGATATATTTTAAAGTGGAATGAGTATAATTCGCCGCTTGAGAGAAATATTACTTTAGATGATGTTGGTGGAGCCTCTGTTTATTTATTATCTGAATTAAGTAGTGGGACAACCGGAGAAATATTACATGTGGATGCTGGATATAACGTAATAGGAATGAAAAATGTAAATGCTCCTGACATAAGTAAAGTTTGATATGTCCAATAATAGCATAGGAAAGATTCTTAAACTTACTACATGGGGAGAAAGCCACGGAAAAGAAATTGGAGCAGTATTAGATGGTGTACCTTCTAATATAAAAATAAGTGAAGATTATATACAAAAATTTTTAGACCTACGTGCTCCTGGTACTTCTAAATTTGTTACTCAGAGAAAAGAAAAAGATAAAATAAATATAGTTTCTGGTGTTTTTAATGGTTATTCAACAGGTACGCCCATTAGTCTGATAATTAAAAATACTGATCAAAAGAGTAAAGATTACAGTGAAATTAAACAAAAATTTCGTCCAGCCCACGCTGATTACACATACTATAAAAAGTATGGAATAAGGGATTACAGAGGTGGAGGAAGGGCCAGTGCTAGAGAGACTGCCATGAGAGTGGCTGCAGGAGCAATAGCAAGACTTATATTAGGAAAAACTATATCTATTACCGGTGCAGTAGTTCAAATAGGTGAAAAAAAGATTAAAAAAAAGAAATGGGAAAATAATTTTATAAATAAAAATAATTTGTTTTGTCCAGACTCATCTGTTATCAAAGAGTGGGAAGATTATCTATTATCAATTAGGAAATCAGGATCATCATGTGGAGCACTCATAAAAGTTATAGCAAAAGGGGTTCCAGTAGGTTTGGGAGAACCAATTTATGGAAAACTTGATGCAGAACTAGCATCAGCTTTAATGGGTATTAATGCAGTAAAAGGTGTGGAAATAGGTTCAGGTTTTAAAGTTGTAGAAATGACTGGAGAACAAAACTCAGATGAAATGAAGATAGATAAAAAAGGTAAAATATCTTTTTTCTCTAATAATGCAGGAGGAATTCTAGGTGGTATTTCATCTGGACAGGATATTATTTGTTCAGTTGCTGTAAAACCTACATCTTCAATATTAAAAAACCAAAAAACCATAAATATTAAAAATAAAAATACTACAATTAGGACAATAGGAAGACATGATCCATGTGTAGGAATCAGATGCGTACCAATAGCCGAAGCAATGGTTGCATTAGTATTAGCAGATAACCTTTTGATAAGAAAAGTACAAAATTAAATGTTTTAAAGGAATTTTTATGAAAAATGAAAAGTTATGGTCTTTAAATATCCCTATAAAAAAGATAGTAAAAGATAAAGATATAAAGAATTTTTTTAAAATTTGTGAAGAAAAACTTGGATTAGTTCCTAATATAATAAAAACAAATAGCATCAATAAAAAAAAATTCACAGCCTTCAATATCTTTTATAATAGATTGATGCAAGATCAAAATTACTTATCAAAAATAGAAAAAGAGATGATTGCAGTTGTAGTCTCCTCTACTAATAGGTGTTTATACTGTTGTGTTTCTCATGGAAGTACTTTAGGAAAGCTTTTAAAAAATAGTGAAAAAGCTAAAAATATACTTATAAATTATAGAGTCGCTCAAATTAAAAAAAAGCATAAGCTAATGCTTGATTTTGTGTATAAACTTACATTGAACTCTCACGAAATAAATGACTCTGATAGAAACCTACTTCGTAAAGCAAAATTTAATGATTATCAAATTTTGGAAATCATTGAAGTAGCAGCCTTTTTTAACATGACTAATAGAATTGCATCAGGCACCAATATGGTTCCTAACAAAGAGTACTATAACTAGCTCAGTCTTTTAATACTATAGATGAAATATTCTTTATTACCTTTTTGACCAGTAATAGGACTCTCACAAGTACCTCTAATATGCCAACTATTATTTGTCAACCAATCCTCTACTAAACTTTTAGCTTCTTGTCTAAATTTATTTTCGGTAACTATACCATTTTTACCTATTTTATCTTTTGATAACTCAAACTGAGGCTTAACTAATAAAATCAGGATAATTTTGTTTTTAGAATATACTACTATTCTTTCTAAAGCCTTTCTAATACTTATAAAAGAAACATCACAAGTTATTAAATTAATTTTTTTATCTATATCTTCTAAATCTAAATTTCTTATATTTGTTTTATCTAAAACATCAACCTTGTTATTTGTTACTAATTTCCAATTAAGTTGCCCTTTTCCAACATCAATACTATAAACTTTTTTTGCTTTATTTTTTATAAGAACATCAGTAAAACCTCCTGTGGAAGCTCCAATATCTGCACAAATTTTATTTTCCACGTTAATATTATATTTTTTTATTAAATATGATAATTTAACACCACCTCTTGAAACCCAATCATGATCCTTGGATAATATTCTTATTTTAACTGATAAGGGCAATTTAGTTCCACTTTTTTCTAGTTTCTTTTCATTGACGATAACCTTTCCAGACATTATCAGTGCTTTAGCCTTTGTAGTATTTTCAGCAATACCTTTCTTTACTAAAATTTTATCTAGCCTTTCCTTTATTATCATTAATTTTTTCTGTAATTAAGAAAGTCTATCAATTCTATTAATGTAGTGGTATTTTTATTAATCCCTTTTAACCTTTCTTTGGTTTTAAAACATAAGTTTTTTAATTGAGTTTTAGCATAATTAATATCTTTTAGTCTTATGATAGTTGCCTTATTTTTAGCTTGATCTTTATTAACTCTTTTTCCCATTTCTTTTTCTGTTCCTTCTAAATCTAATATGTCATCTTTTGTTTGAAATATTCTTCCAATAAGTAATCCTATCTCATAAAGGTCTTCTTGCTCTTTTGTATTAGCTCCTCCCAAAATTCCAGCAGTTCTAGTGCAAAAGGCTAGAAGTAAACTTGTTTTTTTTTCTTGAATATTTTTATATTTTTTCATAGTGAGCAAATAATCTTTTTTCTCAGCTTCAAGATCCAAATACTGTCCAGCTAAGACACCTTCAGCACCTATTACATCTGAAAAATCATTTAAAATTTTTAATTTGTTATCATTTTTTATTCTAAAATCTTTTAATGTAAGAAGTTTAAAAGCATATACCAACAAAGAGGCTCCTCCTAAAAGTGCATTTGCTTCATTAAAAGCCATATGCACAGTAGGTTTTCCTCTTCTTAATTCATCATTATCCATACACGGTAGATCATCATAAATTAATGAGAAGCAATGAGCTAATTCAACTGCCATTGAAGGGAAAATGTATAATGCTGGTTTAACGCCATATATTTTGGCAGTTTCTGTTAACAAAAAAGGTCTTATTCCCTTCCCTCCACCTAGAACTGCATAAAACATAATTTTCTTTATTTCACTTGGAGTATTTAATTTATTCAAGTAAATTTTTATATTTTTGTCTATGAAAGTTTTATTTTTTTTTAAAAACTTAAAAATATTACTGTTGTCATTTTTATGCATAAAGTAAATGTTAAATATTTATTTATTTTTTTTTGTTTGGATAGTTTCTATTCTTTCTTGTGCATTTTTCAATTTATCTTCACATATATTTTTTAGTTTTATACCTTTTTCATATGCTGTTATGGCTTTTTCTAATTCCATATCACCATTATTTAGTTCATCTACAATTTTTTCTAAGTTTTTAAGTGCTTCCTCAAAACTAATTTCATCTTTATTATCTGTCATTAAATATCTCCAATTCTTATATCATGGTTGTGTTAGCTTTAATTCAATTCTTCTATTTTTTTCCCTATTAAAAGAGTCATTGTTTTTTACCAATGGTTTATGTTCCCCATAACCAGCAACATTTATTTTATTTGAAGGAATTCCGTTTTTCATCATAATTTTTGCAACAGAAATTGCTCTTGCAGTAGAAAGTTCCCAATTAGATGGAAACTCTACAGTAGATATAGGGATATTATCAGTATGACCTTCTACTTGTATTAACCAATCAAGATTATTAGGTATTTTTTTTGATATTGATATAAGTACTTTAGTTATTTCAATAACTTTTTCTTTTCCTTCTTTTCCTATTTCTGCTGACCCAGAGGAGAAAAAAACTTCTGATTGCAATACAAATCTATCTCCCACAACATTTATTTCTTCTTCATCTCCTATAATTTTTTTCAATCTACCAAAAAACTCAGACCTATATTCTTCTAGTTCTCCTACTTTTTGCTCAAGTGCTTGATTCAATTTTTCGCTAAGATTCTCAATTTCCAAATTCTTATTATTTATATCCTTATTTGAGGTTTCAAGCATGTTTTGTACTGTTTTTATTTTTTTATTCAAAGATATTATATTATCATTTAATTGAGCTACGGTTGAGTTGAGCTCCCTATTAATATTTTCTTTTTCAGTTATTTTTAATTTTTCTATTCCCAATTCGTCTAGTAAACCTATAATTTTTTTTTCTAAACCTTCTAAGTCTAAACTAAGGTTCTCATTATTTTTCTTTTCTTCAATTAGATTTTTATCTGTATTTTCTTTTTCTATAATTAGTTTTTCTAATTTTATATTTAAATTTTTTAACAATTTTGAAAGTTTTATGTTTTCTTCTGTACCTTCTTCAATATTTAATTCTAAAGACTTTATTCTAGAACGTAAATTATCAAGAGCAGTATTTTTTCCGAATATGGCCTGAGTTAAAAAATTTTCAGATATCATTAGAACAGCTAACAAAAATACAAATACTAACAATAGAGTAGATATAGCATCCACAAACCCCGGCCATATATTAATAGAATTAAACTTACTTCTTTTCATTTTGTATCAAGGAAATTGTCTTAGCTAATATTTGAATTTCTTTGGCTAAATCTTTTGTATTGTTTTCTTTATTACTATTTATTATTTCTTTTATTTCTTTTAGCTGATCATCTATATTTCTTATGTTTTCAAGATTAGTAACTTCATTTTTATTATACTGGTTCATTCTAATAGAAATTTCATTATTAATTTTAGATATCACTTTACTTGATTCAATAATCAAGTCCTCAAAATTTTTCCTACTCTCTTCATTTTTTGATAATACATTTTCTAAATTCTTTAGAGACTCAACAGTCTGTAATAATAATGCATGAATATATTCTTTACCTACTTCTTGAGGTTTTATAGGCTTTTCAAAATTATTATATCTTGTAATAGCTTTTTCTAGAGATTGTAAAAATTCGTTTTGTGCTCTATTCCCCTGTAAATCTATAAAACCTAAACATAAAGATCCTGATAAACCAAAAAGAGAAGAAGAAAAAGCTGTTCCCATGCCTGATAATGGAATACTCAAGCCTTCTTTCAGATTCATGAAATTAGTTAATATATTTTCTTCATCTATACTCATATTACTAATAGTAACCCCTACTGACTCTATAGTTATTAACAACCCCCAAAAAGTGCCCAAAAGACCTAAAAATACTAATAGAGCAGAGATATATTTTATTAACTCTCTTTCACTATCTAGCTTAACGACTACTCTATCAAAACAATCTCTTATAATATTTATAGGAATGTTTTTACTTCTATATAATTCGTAAAGAGCTTTTAAGTCTCTAAGAAGTATTGGTTTAGTTGAGATGCTTTTTTGTTTTCCATAATCTTCTAGCCATTCTTGATCTTTTTTTAATGTATTTAAGTTTTTAAATACTAAAAAAATACCTATAAGAAAAATTACTACTATTGCTGAATTAAGTTCCTTATTATGATTAAAGCCCCTAGATAATCCATCATGAAAAAAGTATATAAATAACAATATTAAAGAAAGAAATAAAACAATTCTAAATATATACTTTCTATAATCAAACATATTGTATAGTACTATATATGCGTACTAAAAAAAATAAGTTTTTATTTACTAGTTTACCTCTATGAAAACTGAGTCTTTATATTTTTTAGACTCAGCATTGTGTCCTAAAGCTTTAACCTGAATATTTGAAAGTTTAAAGTTATTTTCAAGTAATATAGACCTTATAAAAAGAGCTCTTGTTAGTGATAGGCGTCTGGCCTTGCTTGTGCTATCTCCTTCTCTCTTACTTGCAAACCCTTTAATAGTAATCTTTTTTTTATTATATTTTTTCAGCTCATTAATAAATACATTTAAATCCTCTTCTAATGGCTCCACTTCATCAGAGTTATATTGCAAGTTAAATTTAATTTTTTCTTTTTTTGTAGTATCTATTTTTATTTTTGGCATTGCAGGATTATCTTCTAATTTCAAATTCTCTTTTGTTTTGATTTTGATTTTTTTATTTAGGTTAGGACTTAGATTTTTATTATTATTTTCATCAAAATTATTTTTCTTTTTTAGTAATAGTCTAGACTTAGGTGTAGAAAATTCACTCAATAAAAACATATTACTCATTTCGCTTATATTCTGAGCCTTTGCATCAAAAATATTAGTTAAAATAAAAAAAAATGAAACCAAAAAGTAAATAGATATTATTAAAGGTTTCTTTTTTTTTTTTATGTAACTGTTCATTTTAATTTTTGAAGTTTTCTGATAAATTATTGTTGGTAATTATATCTAATCCTGGACTTTCTATACTAATATCTATACCCCCAGATTCTCTTATAAATAGCTTTCCTGCTGTGTACTTGTCATCTTTAATGTTTTGAGTAACATAACAATCAATTTTACCTGAAGCTAAATTAGCTAAATCTAGACAGCAACTTCCAAATACTCTTATATTTTTTATAATAGATAACTCTAATTTTATTTTTATTAATTCATTTAATAAAGAATGATCTTTTAAAACAAAATAGGCATGTTCTGTATTTTTTATTGTTGAAACTCTCATTCTTAAGTTATTTATAAAAGCTCCTTTACCTTTTTCAGCACAAAACATTTCATCTCTTATAGGATCATAAATAACTGCTGCAGCAGTTTCATTTTCAATAATTAAAGCTATAGATAATGCAAAGTAGCTTATTCCGTTTTTATAATTGTTAATACCTGATATAGGGTTAACTATAAATTCATAATTTTTTTTAAAATTATTTTGATTATTTTCATTTTCTATAAATCTTATATTTCCATCAGGTCTTGCTTTAGACAAATCTTGATAAATACTTTCTTTTACATTAATTAAGCTGTTGTTAGCAAATTTATGCGTTCCTTGTTTTGAGTTTTGCAATTTTTCAATTTCATTAAAATCTCGCCTCAAAAGTTTAGAAACTTTAAGTAAAGAGTTACACATAATATGAATATTAGAGGAATTAAGCATTCAATTTTTTGCTTTTTCTATATATGTAAAGCTAGAAGTAGAAATTACTATTCGGGTACCATTTTCTATATGTGCTGGAACCATTATCTTAAAGCCATTAGATAAAATAGCAGGCTTAAATGAAGAAGCTGCAGTTTGTCCTTTTATTACAGCTTGTGTTTCACTGACTGTTTCAACTATATTCTCTGGTAATTTTAAAGAAACAGGTTTGTTGTCTATAAATTCTATAGAAACTATCATATTATCTTGTAGAAACATCTCACTGTCTCCCAACAGAAATTTATCTATGCTAATTAATTCAAAAGTGTTTTTATCCATAAAATGAAAAGTTTCATCTTCTTTATATGAATACTGATAATCTTTTGATTCAACATAAAGTCTTTCCACATCCTCATTTGATCTAAACCTTTCGTTTAATTTAGTATTATCTTTAATATTTCTCAGTTCTACCTGGGCAAAAGCCCCTCCTTTGCCAGGTTTGACAGATTGAGAAGAAACTACCTTCCAGATAGAATTTTTATGATTAATAATCATTCCTGATTTTAAACTATTACCATTTACTTTCATTTTACCTCAAATTACTTAAAATCTAATTAAAAACTATCTAAGACTTTTTTAACATTTCTTATTTCGATAGTTGGAATATTCTTACCATACCATATAGAAGAACAAAATGCTAAAAAATCAAATTTTAAAAAAGCTATTTTTTTAATATTTGATTTGTTTAAGCCTCCTATTCCAACAGTTGCACATTTAATATTTTTTTTATGCTTTTTTAAATTAGGAATAAAAATTGTTTTTGTTTTTTCTTTTGTCTTAGTCTTAAAGAAAGCTCCGTAGGCAATATAATCAGCTCCTAAGCTTTGAGATTTTATTGAATTTAAAATATTATTATAACAACTGCTTCCTATTATTTTATTATTCCCCAATATAGCTCTAGCTTTTTTAATACTACAGTCTAAATCTCCTAAATGGACCCCATCAACTCCTGTAATCTTTGCAATGTCAGGCCTATCATTTAATATAAATACTACATTATAATGTCTACAAATTTGATATAAATATTTAGTAATTTCTATTATTAATTTGTCATTATAACCTTTTAACCTTAATTGAAAAATTTTTACAATCCCTGTTTCAAGTAAACTTGAAAGTTTTAGGGGAAAAATTTTCATATTTATTTTGGATGGCGATATTAAATATATTCCTGGTTTGCTCTTAAAAATATATTTTTTTTTTCTACTAAAGGTCAACTTTTATATATATCAATAATATTTTCTAATAATTTTAATGCCTCTTTTCGTGGTCTTTGAAATGTATTACGGCCTATAATTGATCCATTTCCTCCACCCTCTTTTATTAGCTTAATTTCCTCAAGTATTTCTTTATCTCCTTTTGCATTTCCTCCTGAAAAAACTACTATTCTTTTAGAATTAAAGGCACACTCTTTAATATGCTTAATTCTATCAATTAATGATTCTATATTAATAGGAAAGTTGCTGTAAGCATCTTTAAGATTTTTTTCTGCTATAAATGAAGTTGGTGGCTTGACTTTTATAATATGAGCTCCTAACAAAGCTGCTATGTGTGCTGCATATGAAATAGTATCTATACTAGTTTCAGCCTCTTTATTTAAAGATGGACCTCTAGGATATGACCACAAAACTGAAGGTAAACCATATTCAGAAGCTTCTTTAGATACTTCTCTAAACTCTTCAATCATTTCATATTGATATTCAGAACCTGGATAAATTGTAAAACCTACAGCAGCACAGCCTAATCTTAGTGCTTCTCTTACTGATCCGTTAATAGATTGGTTTTTAACAATGCTTAAGGAATTAGAACTATTTACTTTTAAAATTGTGGGAATTTGTCCTGCGAAAGTTTCAGCTCCTGCCTCAAGAAAACCTAATGGAGCAGCATATGCACTTAAACCTGCTTCTATGGCCAAATTATAATGGTAAGTTGGATCATAGGCCTGAGGGTTTACCATAAAAGATTTGTCTGGACCGTGCTCGTGGCCTTGGTCTACTGGTAAAATCAATAACCTTCCCGTTCCTCCAAGTTTGCCGTGCATGAGTATTCTACCTAAATTTGCTTTAATACCAGCATTAGTATTTTCATATTGTTCAAGTATTTTTTTAACCGTATCAGTATAAGTCATATTTTCTCCTAATCATTTTACTAAAAAGTTAAGTCCGGGTAAACTTTTTCCTTCAAGCCATTCTACTAGAGCTCCTCCTGCAATAGATACATACGAGAATCCTCCTGTTAAATCTGCATTATTTAATGCTGAAACTGTATCACCTCCTCCTACTACTGAGGTAACAATATTTCCTTTTGTAAGTAAAGCAAGAGTCCTTCCAATTGTATTAGTTGAATTATCAAAGGGAGGCGTTTCATAAACACCTAAAGGACCATTCCAAAATATTGTTTTACATATTGCAATAGTATTGGATATTTCTTCTATACTTTTTTCTCCTATATCAAAAATAGCCTCATTGTCTTCGATATCTTTTATATCTATGTTTTTTATATTATCCAAATCGGTTAAATCTTTACTAACTACCACATCTTTTGGTAACAAAATTTCACAATTATTTTTTTCTGCAGTCATTAATACTTCTTTTGCTATATGAGTCTTATCTCTTTCTACAAGTGAGGCTCCAATATTAAAACCTTTTTCAAGTAAAAATGTATTGGCCATTGCACCACCTATGACTAAATAATCAACCTTTTTTACTAAACTGATTAATAGTTGTATCTTTGTTGATATTTTAGATCCACCAATAATTGACATTATAGGCTTATTAATTCCTGTATTAATTTTATTAAGCATTGTCAATTCTAACTGTAACGATCTGCCAGCATAACTAGGTAAAACCTTTGATAAACCATAAGTAGATAAGTGTTTGCGATGAGAAACAGAAAAAGCATCATTAACATAAATATCTCCAATCTCTGCTAATTCTTTAGCTAAAGTCTCATCATTATTTTCTTCCTCTGGATAAAACCTAATGTTTTCCATAAAAGTAATTGTTCCTTTTTTTTTTTCTTGCGTGACACTTTTAATTACTTCAGTACCACAGAATGGTAATACTGTAATTTCTCTAATATTCATTATCTTTGCAAACTCATCTGAAATAATATTTAATGACAAATCCTTATTTACTTTTCCATTAGGTCTACCAAGATGAGAAATTATTATAATTTTAGCTTTCTTATTAATTAACTCATCTATAGTAATTTTATGCCTTTTAATTTTAGTTGTATCAGAAACTTTTCCTTTTTTATCCAGAGGTACATTTAAATCACATCTTAAGAAAACTACCTTTCCTTCTAGATTTAAATTATCTAGTGTATTTAAATTCATATAAACTTTCCAAGTTCACTGCATACATCTACCATTCTATTTGAAAAACCCCATTCATTATCATACCAAGATAAGATTCTACCAAAGTTTTTTCCAGTAGTTTGAGTTTGAGTAGCATCAAATATTGAGCTAGCTGGATTATGATTAAAGTCTACCGAAACAAGTGGCAATTCGTTATATTCAACTATTCCTTTTAAAGAATTCAAAGAAGCATGTTTTACTTTTTCATTAATTTCTTCAGCACTTATACTTTTTGCAGTATTAAAAGTAAAATCTATCATTGAAACATTAGTAGTTGGGATCCTGATTGCTGTACCATCTAGCTTGCCTAATAACTCTGGGAGCACCAAACCTACAGCTTTTGCAGCTCCAGTAGATGTTGGAATCATTGAGGCTGAAGCTGTTCTCGCTCTTCTTAGATCTTTATGTAAACCGTCCAGTATACTTTGGTCAGATGTAAAAGAATGAACTGTGGTCATAAAACCAGCATCTAGTTCAAAGTTATCATTTATAATTTTTGCTATAGGAGCTAGACAATTTGTAGTACATGATGCATTCGATATTATTCTATGATCTTTTTTTAGAAGATTATTATTGACACCAAATACAACAGTAATATCTGCATTTGTAGCTGGAGCAGATATGAGTACTTTTTTTACACTCCCATTAATATGCTTAATTGCATCTTCAGATTTTGTAAATATTCCAGTACATTCTAAAACCAAGTCTATTTCGTGCTTGCTCCAGGGAATATTGCTTGGATTTTTTTCATTATAAAATTTAATTTCAAAATTATTAATTAACGCACTAACGTTTTTTACTTCACAATTATAAGGAAGTTTTCCATGAACTGAATCGTAATTTAAAAGATGTATATTTTGATTAATATTTCCTAAGTCATTAATTGCTTTAACTTCAATATTATTTTCGTTTCTTTCTAGAATAGCTCTTAGAACTAGTCTCCCAATTCTACCAAATCCATTTATCCCCACCTTAATCAATTTATTTCTCCTTCTTATTATCTAAGATTATTTCTGCTTTATCTAAAATTTTATTTACAGTTATTTCAAAATGATCGTAAACATCCTTGCCTGGACCAGAGGCTCCAAAATCATCAAGTCCAATAAAAATATCATTATCTCTCATTATAGACCCCCATGACTGAATTGTTCCAGCCTCAATTATAATATTTTTTCTTTCTCCAATAATTTCTTTTTTTTGAGAACTACTTAGATTTAAAAATAACTCCATACAAGGCATAGAAATCACATTTGCTTTAATATTTTTTTCTTTAAGTTTATTAGATGCGGCAAATGCTATTTCTACCTCTGAACCTGTAGCTATAATATTTAAAACTGCATTTTTATAATTTATTAAGCCATAAGCACCTTTACTACTAATATTTTCAGAGTCGGAAAAACTTTTATTTCTAAGCAATTTTAAATTCTGCCTAGATAATGCCAATACAGATGGGCCACCTTTATTCAGAATAGCTAGCTCCCAGCATTCAGCAGTTTCTACAGAGTCACAAGGTCTAAATACTTTTAAATTAGGAATACATCTCAATGAAGATAAATGCTCTATAGGTTGATGAGTAGGTCCATCTTCTCCTAAACCAATAGAGTCGTGAGTAAATACATATATTACTCTTTGCTTCATTAAAGCTGATAATCTAATGGATGGTCTACAATAATCACTGAACACTAAAAATGTACCGCCATATGGAATAAAGAAACCATGCAAAGCAATACCATTCATGGCAGCAGCCATGCAATGTTCTCTTACACCCCAATGTATGTAATTACCATTAAATTCTCTAGTAGAAATTTTTTTCATAGTACTCACAAATGTATTATTAGAACCTGTTAAATCAGCAGAACCTCCAATTAAATTTAATTTTTCTGAGTGAATAAACTCTAAAACTAACTCACTTGACTTTCTTGTTGCCATATTTTCATTTTTTGAAATAAAGAAACTGACACATTTTTTTCTAATATTATTTAAATTTGATTCTAAATTTTTATTATTTTCTTTTATTTTTTTTACCTTAGGTGAGGATTTATATTTCCAATCTTTATATTCTGTTTCAACTCTAGAAAAAATTTGTCTCCAATCATTAAGGATATGGACAGGAATATCAAATTTATCAAAGTTCCAATTCATTTTTAATTTAGCTTTATCTAACTCCTCTTTACCCAAAGGGGCTCCATGGCTACCTGCAGTGTTCTGTTTATTTGGAGACCCTCGACCTATTATTGTTTTACAAGATATAAGAGAAGGATTTAAGGAGTTTTTAGCATCAATAATAGCATTATCTATTTGGTCGTAGTCATAACCATCAACATTAAAAGTATTCCAACCTAAAGCCTTAAATCTGTCCGAAGTATTATCAGACATAGTTAAAGATGTAGGTCCATCTATGGATACACGGTTATCATCATATAATAAAATAAGTTTTGATAGCTTCAAATGCCCTGCTAATGAAGCAAATTCATGACTTATTCCTTCCATCAAACATCCATCTCCAGCTAAGACATAAGTATGATGATTAAATAATTCGTTTCCATGCTTTTGTCTTAGAATTTGCTCAGATATTGCCATACCTAACGCATTTCCTAACCCTTGCCCTAGAGGACCAGTTGTAGTCTCTATACCTGGAAGTTCACTATATTCAGGATGGCCTGCAGTAGGAGAGTTTAATTTTCTAAAATTCTTAATATGGTCCATAGTTATTTTTTTATAACCTAGCAAATATAACAAAGAATATATTAGCATCGACCCATGGCCAGCAGATAGAATGAAACGATCTCTGTTGTCCCAGTCAGGGTCATTAGGATTAAATCTTAAATGTCTTGAAAACAATACAGTAGCTACTTCAGCTATACCCATAGGCATTCCAGGATGGCCTGATTTTGCATTTTCTACTGCATCAGCAGAAAGAAATCTAATTGCATTTGCCATTTCATTATATTTATTTTTTTGTTCTTTAGTTATATTCATTTTAAATTTAGATTATATTAGTATTATAATTTCTTTGAAGAAATGTAAAAAGTTTTTTTCTGTATTGCTATAAATATTTTAATTTTCTTTTTATTAGTTTATTATAATTTTATTTATAATAATTATTTTAGAAATAATATGAAAAAGTTAATTAAATATAGTAATCAAATTAATTTAGCATTAGAAAAGCTAGAAAGTTATCATGATTTACTTAAAGATGCTGCGGAAAACTTAGAATTAAAAAAAAATATGGAAGAGAGGATAGTTATCTTAGAAAAAGAAAAATCTTCATCTAAAGAATTAATAGACCAAGCTATTGAAGAAATAAAACAATTAAGAAATAATAAAATAAATAAGACTAACATAGATGGCTGAAGTAGATATAACAATCAACAATAGATTATATAGAATTTCTTGTAAGGATGGAGAAGAGGAAAGGATAAATTCTCTAGCAGGACTTCTGGATAATCAAGTTAAGCAATTAGCAGAAAAAATAGGTCAATTAGGAGAGGCAAGAATGATTTTACTTGCCTCCTTAGTTCTATTAGACAAGTCAGATGAGACACAAAAAGATACTGAAAAAATTTTAAGTACTACAGCAGAAAAAATAGAAGCATTATTGGAAAAATTTTCTAATGAATCTAAGTAAAAAAAAAATTAGAAAAAAAATGATCCACTTAAGAAAAAGCAAATATGTCTTAGATGAAATGACACCATGGAAAGCTGCTACTAATTTTTTTTTAAAATACAGAAAAAACTATAAAAACATTGCCGCTTATTGGCCAATGACCTATGAATTGGACACAAGACCTCTTATTAAAATTTTATTAGAAAATGATATAAATATTTTACTTCCTGTAATCACTAAAGGTGATTTAAATTTTGTTAAATGGGATATAGGGAATAAATTGAAATATAATAAATTAAAATTTTATGAACCTTATAATTGCAGTTATTTTTCAGACCCGGAGTTGATAATAGTTCCGCTACTAGCATTTGATAATTTTGGATTTAGGTTAGGTTATGGAAAAGGCTTTTATGATAAGTATTATGAAAAAAATAAAAACAAAGTTTATGCTGGATATTGTTTCAGCTTTCAGAATACTGGCCGTCTACCTTCAAAAAGCTATGATCTTAAACTAAATAGTGTTATTACAGAAGTTGAAACAAAAATATTTAATTAGCATTATGAATATATTATTTTTAGGAGACCTGGTTGGACAAAAAAGTATTTTATATATTAAGAAAAATTTAGAGAATATTAAAAATAAATATAAAATAGATTTTGTGATAGTAAATGGTGAAAATGTTTTTTATGGCTATGGAATTACACCAGAATTTGCAGATGAATTATTAAGTAGTGGGGTTGATGTAATAAGTTCAGGAAATCATATATTTGATCAAAAAGAAATAATTCCATACTTAGGTAGAAATAAGAAAGTTCTCAAGCCTTTTAACTTATCTTCCGCTTCTGCAGGTAATGGATATGGTTTGTTTAAAACTACTAATGGAAAAAACATCTTAGTTATAAACCTAATGTGTAACTTATTCATGAAAAAGTCAGATAATATATTTTATACAATAAACCTATTATTAAATAAATATATCCTGAAAAAAAATTGTGATGCAATTTTAATTGACTTACACGGTGAAGTGGCATCGGAAAAACAAGCTTTTGCAAACTTTATTGACGGTAGAGTAAGTGCTGTTATAGGTACGCATACTCATGTGCCTACGTCGGACCTAAGAATTTTACCAAACGGAACGGCATATCAAACTGATGCAGGTATGTGTGGAGACTATGACTCGGTTATAGGTGGAGATAAAAACGCATGGATAGAAAAGTTTTTAGATGATACTTATTATAAAAAAATTGAAACAAGTTCAAAGGGAATAGCTTTATGTGGAGCTATTATTAAAATATGTGATAAAACTGGTTTATCAAGTATAGTTAAACAACTTATATTAGGAGACACAATTGAAAATAAAATACCTAATGAAAAAATCTTTTTATAGTTAATCTATGGCCGGACATTCACAATTTAAAAATATAATGCATAGAAAAGGAGCCCAGGATGCAAAAAGATCTAAGGTATTTGCTAAACTTGCTCGAGAAATTACAGTTGCAGCTAAATCTGGAATTATTGACCCTAAGCAAAATCCTAGATTAAGAAATGCTATAGTAAATGCTAGGCATGAAAATATGCCTAATGACAAAATAAATAAAGCTGTTCAAAAAGCTAGATCAAGTGAAGAAGGCAGTAATTATGAAGAAATTAAATATGAAGGAATTGGCAATAATGGTATTTCGTTAATTATAGAAACTCTAACAGATAATAGAAATAGGACAGCCTCTGAAATTAGATCAATTTTAAATAAAAATAATGGAAATTTAGGGGAATCAGGTTCTGTAACATTTAATTTTGAAAAGTTAGGAGAGATAACTTATAAAGAAACTAATATATCTAATGATGATTTTTTTGAGATTTCTGTTGAAAACGGAGCAACTGATGTAATAGAAAAAGATAAAATGTTAATTGCTCTCTGCTCTCATGAAGTTTTTGGAAAATTAAGAGACAGCCTAGAAAATAAATTTGGAGAACCTTTAAAGGCAAAACTGATATGGAAGGCAATTAATTTTATTAATGCAGATGAGAATATAAAAAATAAAATAATGAAAACTATAGATTTATTAGAAGATAATGATGATGTTCAAAATGTTTATACTAATGTAAAATAATTCTTAAATAAACAATGATCATAGTAATTGAAATTATATAATGAGAAAAAAATGATAATTTTAGGAGTAGACCCAGGTAGTTCAGGAGGAATTGCTATAATCGAAAATAAAATAAATAGCTTACCTAAAATAATTTATGCGTCTAGAATGTCGGTAGTAAGTCTATTTGGAAAAAAAATAGTCGATGTACAAAAAATTTCTTATCACCTTAAACAATATAACATAGATGTAAGTATTATAGAAAAAGTTCATGCTATGCCTAGACAAGGAGTAACCTCAAGCTTTCAGTTTGGTAGAAGCTTTGGAGGAATAGAAGCTTTATGTTATCTTCATAGTAAAAGAGTAGATTATGTGGCACCTGCAACTTGGAAAAAAAATTTGGGACTTGGATCTTCTAAAAAAGAAAGTTTAGACATGGCTAGATTAAAATTTGGTAATTTAGAATTCTGGAACATTAAAAGCAATGATGGAATAGCCGAAGCCGCTCTTCTGACCCTATTTTGGTTAAATAAATATATTTAATTAAAATGTTATCCAATGTTTTTTCAGATAAAATTAAAGTCAGAGTTTATTTTGAAGATACTGATGCAGGTGGAGTTGTTTACCACTCAAGATATTTAAATTTTGCTGAAAGAGCAAGAGCAGAGTTTTTAAGAAAACTTAAATTAAATCAAACTGATATAAAAATGACATATGGTATAGTATTTGTAGTAAAGTCTCTTGAAGTTAATTATATTAGTTTTAGCCGTTTAGATGATAAAATTGAGGTAATAACTGAATTAAAAGAAATTAACAGGGCAAAGTTGGTTTTTAACCATAGATTTTTAAAAGAAAAAACTAAAATTGCACAAATTTCAGTAAATATATGTTGTATCAATATTGCAGGAAAAGTTGCTAGAATACCAAAGTCCTTATATGATAAATTAATTTTAAAAGGATAACTTTATGAATGAAGAATTATCAATAACATCTAATCTAGATATAAGTATTTGGGGACTAATACTCCAAGCTGACTTAGTGGTGCGTATAGTTATGTTAGTTTTGCTTTTTCTATCGATATTTAGCTGGAGTATTATATTTGAAAAAATTACAAAGTTAAAAAAATTAAATAAGAAAGCTAAAAAGTTTGAAAATGATTTCTGGTCAGGGGTAAATATAGAAAAACTTCATAAAAGCATAGAAAATACACCTACTCACCCAATGGAAGCAATTTTTGTTACAGGCATGAAAGAACTTGCATCTTCCACTACACAAAATTCTTCATCTAAAGACATATCAATTATTGAAAAAAGAATAGAAAAAGCAATGTTTTCTACAATGAATAGAGAAATAGAAATATTAGAAAAAAATATAAATTTCCTAGCTACAACAGGTTCCGCGGCTCCTTTTATCGGACTTTTTGGGACGGTTTGGGGAATTATGAATAGTTTTCAGTCTATAGCTACTGCCAAAAATACTTCTTTGGCAATAGTAGCTCCAGGTATAGCTGAGGCTTTGCTTGCAACAGCACTTGGTTTATTAGCTGCTATACCAGCTGTTATAGCATATAACAAAATTTCTACTGATTTAAATAGATATAGTGGAGGTTTAGAAATATTTCTTAATGATCTTTCTAATATCTTATCAAGGCATATAAGTTCTAAAAAATAATGCGTTATAATAATTACAAAAAAAGAAATAAACAAAGATTAATTGCAGAAATAAATGTTACTCCTTTTGTTGATGTAATGTTGGTTTTATTAATAGTATTTATGATTTCTGCTCCTCTTCTTAAAACTGGTGTTGAAATTGAATTACCTGAAGTTGACACACCTAATATACCAGAAAAAAAAGATCCTTTGATAATTACAATTAACAAAAAAAACGAAACCTTTATATCAAAAAAAAAAATGGACTTTGAATCTCTTAATAATAAATTATCAGAAGTAAAAAGAGCTAATCCAAAAATTCAAGTATATATTAGGGCAGATAAATCAGTAACTTATGATGTTTTGATGAAAGTTATGAAACAAATTATTGATGGTGGGATAACAAATGTGAGTTTAATAACTTTACCTAAAAAATGAGGGCTTTTTGGTTAAATTTATTATTATTTCTTTTGTTTTTCACATCACTCTAATATTTCTATTTGAATTTAATGTAATTGATTTAAATAAAAATAAACAACAAACCATAAATGTTGGTATTTTAGAGACCCAAGATAAAACCATAAATCAAATAGAGCCTAAAAAAGAAAAAAAGGATAAAATAAGCAATAAACCTAAACCGCCTAAGCCTAAACCGCCTAAGCCTAAACCGCCTAAGCCTAAACCGCCTAAGCCTAAGGCACCAAAACCTATAAGTGAAAAAAATAAAAAAGCTATTACAAAACAAGAGAACAAACTGTCTAATAATAAAAGATTTGATGATTTATTAAAAAATCTTGCAGAGGAGGAACTTCCTGAAAATAAACATAATAAAATTGAGCAGACAATTGAAGATTTATCTCAAAAGAAGCTAACAAATGAGAAAAATGAAAAAGTAAAAAAAATAGAACTAAGTAAAATTGAAAAATTAATTATGCAACAAATAGACGAAAATTGGTCTAGGCCACCTGGAATAAAAGTTTCTGAAAACCTAGTCATTAAAATGATCGTTTACTTAGACATTAACGGTAATGTTATAAATCTTGAAGTTCACAAAAAAACTCAAAAAGAAATTAGTAACAATAAAAATTTACTGCCCTACTTAGATTCCTCTATAAGAGCAATAAAAAAAGCTTCTCCGTTTGAAGGTTTGAAAAAAGATAGGTATAATATATGGAAGGAAATAATAATAAATTTTAAACCTATAGAAACTAAATGAATAAATTTATAAATAAAATTTTAATAATAACTTTTTTTAAAATAAGTATAGCTTTTGGAGCACCTTTAGAAGTAGATATTACAGAAGGTAGAATTGAACCTTTGCCAATTGCAATTACTAAATTTAATTACAAATCAATTAAAGAAAAAATACTTAGCAACAATATTTTTCAAGTGATGTCTAATGATTTAACAAACTCTGGACTATTTAAACTAATATCTAATAAAGCGTTTTTACAATCAGAAGAAGAAGTATTCTCACAGCCACTCTTCAGTGATTGGAGTTTAATTGATGCTAACTTTATTGTTAGTGGATTAATTCTTTTAAATGAAAATAAACTTAATGTTAAAATAAAATTGTGGGATGTGTATAGTGAAAAGCTTATATTAAGTAAAAAAATAGGGGGAATTAATAAAGATAATTGGAGAATGTTAGCCCATATTGTATCTAATTTAATTTACCAGAGAATAACGGGAGAAAAAGGATATTTTGATACAAAAATAGCCTATGTTTCAGAAGAAAAAAAGGGAACAGAACTAGTAAAAAGAATTGCCATTATGGATTATGATGGAAACAATCATCAGTTTCTAACAAATGGAAAAAATCTTGTTCTTACTCCAAGGTTTTCACCTGATGGAAAAAAAATAGCGTACCTTTCTTATTCTAATAATAAACCTACTGTTTATTTGTTAAATCTTTTCTCTAGAAAAAAAGAGATCCTAGGCAATTTTTCTGGAATGAGCTTTGCTCCAAGATTCTCTCCTGAAGGGAACAGTATTGTTTTTTCTCTGACACAAAAGGGCAGTACTAATATTTATATTCAAAATCTAAATAACAAAAAGCTTATTCCTGTTACTCAGAACAAGCATATTAACACTTCTCCTTCCTTTTCCCCCGATAATCAATGGTTAGTTTTCAGTTCGGATCGAGCTGGAAAACAAAACCTTTACATTAAAAAAATGACAAACAACTTCAAAAAAAAATCCAAAAGAATATCTTTTGGTAAGGGTAATTATGCTACTCCAGTATGGTCACCAAGAGGAGACTATATCGCATTTACAAAGTCTTTTAAAAATAATTTCTACATAGGGCTTATTAAAAGTAATGGAAAAGGAGAAAGAATCATATCAAAAGGATATTTAACAGAAGGACCTACTTGGTCACCCAATGGAAGAACTCTAGCATTTTATAAAATTGAAAAAGATGCTAATGATAATTTGATTTCTAACCTTTATTCAATTGATATAACTGGAAACCTAGAAAAGAAAGTGGTAACTCCAAAAGAGGCATCTGATCCTGACTGGGGACCTTCAATTAAGTATTAATTTTTTTTTAAAATTATGTAATAATAAGGAATGTTTAATTTAGTAAAAATATTATCAACATTTTTTTGTTTTTTTATTTTAATATCATGTGCTGAGCAAAATAAGAATGTGCCGGTGGAGGGAGCAAAATTAGAAGTGTCTTCTTCATCTGAGGATAGTACTGATGAAAGTTCTCAAGTAGACAGCGTAAATATAGAAGATAATTTATCTGAAGATGATAATGCTACTACAGTTTATGAAAGAAAACTTACCGAAGTAGGAGATAGAGTTTTTTTTGATTATGATAAGTCAAGATTTAAAAAAGAAGGTGTAGAAACTTTAAAAAGGCAGGCTAGATTTTTACAGGAAAATAGTAATATTACAATTACCATAGAAGGTCATTGTGATGCTAGGGGGACAAGAGAATATAATTTAGCTTTGGGTGAAAGAAGAGCTTATGCGGTTAAGTCTTTCTTAACTTCATTAGGAATTGATGAAGAAAGAATATCAGTAATTTCTTACGGAAAAGAAAAATTACAAGCCACAGGGAATAATGAACAAGCATGGGCAGAATCAAGAACTGCTGTTACTGTTATTAATCCTTAAATTAATGGTTCTTAAATATCTAAATAAGTTTAAAAGAGTTTCGATAAATTTTTGCCTTATTATATTATTTACAAGTAGTTTAGTAGCTCAAGAAGATAATTATTTAGATACTGTTATTAAAAGAATTAATAATTTAGAAAATGAGTTGAAAAATATTCAAAGTAATGAAAACTCATTTAATAAAAATACAAATAAAACCTCCTACACTGATGCTATTGCCAACCACCAGCAAAGACTGGTAGAGATTGAGGAGGAAATAAGAGTTTTGAATGGGGCTTTAGAGGAATTAAATTATAAAGTTGATAATTTGCTAGATGAGTTAAAAAAGGAAAGTGCTACGACTGACAATGAAAATAATCTTACTAACACTACCGAAGAAACCACTACAGAAATGGAGAAAGCCAACCAAATTAATGAAAATATAATTTTAGATGAAGATCCCAATATAAAAAATAATCCTAGCATGAAAGTTTTGGGTACTGTTGATAACTCTAAAAAAACTAAGGATAAAGAGTTTAGTGTTAATAAAAATGCAAAAAATGTTGAAGAAGAATTACCTAATAAACTAAGCCAGCAAGAAGAAATTTCTGATAAAGATTTATCACTTCTTTCTAAAAGTCCTTCTGAAATATACAGCTACGCATATGATATGTTAATAAAAGAAAATTTTATGGAGGCAGAAAAGTCTTTTAAAGCCTTTTTAGGCGAACACCCTAATGATGATTTAGCATCTAATGCTTATTATTGGTTAGGAGAAACCTATTACGTGCAGAAGAAATTTCAGTTAGCAGCTATTAGTTTCGCTAGAGGGTTTCAATCTTTTCCGAAAGGAAATAAAGCTCTTGATCAACTTTTCAAATTAGCATTAACTTTTATAAATCTTGGTAAAAACGAAGATGCATGTGCAGCTTTCTCCAAATTAGAGTCAGAGTTTCCTGATGCTCCTAAAAGAATCAGTAATAGAGCTAAAGAATATATGAAACGTGCCAAGTGTTAAATTGTATAAAACCAATCTAGCTTTAGAAATTTTTAAAAGAATAGACAATAAATATTTTTCAAAAAAAGAAAAAACTTTTGGCATTGCTGTATCTGGAGGTCCTGATAGCATGTTACTTTTTTCGTTACTGAATAAGTGGACTAAAGATAATAAAAAGAAATTAAAGGTATTTACATTTAATCATAACTTGAGAAGAGAAAGCTTGAATGAAGGATACTTTGTTAGAACAAAATGCCAGGCCTTTGGATGTGAGCACATTCATATTAATTGGGACAACATTCCTCAAACAAGAATAATGGAAAGAGCCAGAGTAGCTAGATATTTTGAAATTACTAAAAAATGTAAAGAACTCGGAATAAAAACATTATTTCTTGGCCATCATGCAGATGATATTGCAGAAACTGTGTCCATGCGCTTATTGAAGAATTCAAGTTTAGAGGGATTATGCCCTATTTATGAAATAAGAGAAATATTTGATATAAAACTATTTAGACCGATGCTTAATATAAAAAAAAGTGAAATATTAAAAACTAATAATCAATACAATATTACCTTTATAAATGATTCTTCTAATAATAATACAAAGTATTTAAGATCTAGAATTAGAACTTATTTAAATAAAAACCGTAAGTTTAAAAATAACTTGATAATGGCTTCTAGGTTATTTTGTAGAATAAAATACTTTAATTTAAAATTTATAAAAATAAACTTTCAAAATTATATTCAATATAACGATAAAGGCTTTTTAGTTATTAAAGAAAGGCTTTTTAAAAGTTTTCCAAAATATATGATAATATTTTTTTTAAAGTATTCTCTTACTAGAATAGGGAATAAGTTTTATGCACCTAATGATAAACAGTTATCAAATATATATAATAAATTATTAAAAAGAGAGTTTTTTATCTCTTCAATCAGTGGTTGTATAATAGAATTTACTTCGAAGCACTTAAGAATATGCCGAGAGTACAATGACATAAAAAATACACTTATTACTTTAGAAAAAAAATCGAGCATCAAATGGGACAACAGATTTCATATAATAAATAATACAAATAATCTAATATATATTAATCCTTTGGGTTTTTTATTAGAGCACAAGAAATATAAGAATGTTTATAAATGTGAAAAAAAGAATATAAAATCTATACCTTTCAAAATAAGAAAAACTCTTCCTGTAATAAAAAACCTTGAAGGTTGTGTATACATACCCCATTTAAATATAAGTGAACCAAAATTTATAAAAGAAGGTATAGAGATACAGGCACTTGCATTTTATGACAAAAAATACGACAATATTGTTAGTTGAGGTAAATATTGAATAATTCAGGTAAAAATATATTCATTTGGGTAATTATAGCATTAGTATTGGTACTAGTTTTTAATCTATTCAATCAGAACCAGAATCAGACTAGAATTGCTAAAGTACCATATTCAGAATTTCTTAAATTAGTAGATACAGATAAGGTAAATGATGTTTCTATGGTAGGAAGAACTATTTCTGGACACCTAGATGATGGAACCAAATTTTCTACTTACACTCCTCCAAATGATCCAAACCTTATTGAAAAGCTATCCTCACATAACGTAATTATCAATGCAGCTCCTGAAGAAGAAGCAGTTTCTCCTCTTCTAGGACTTTTTCTTAATTGGTTGCCAATGCTTCTGTTCATAGGAATATGGATTTTTTTTATGAGACAAATGCAAGGAGGTGGAGGAAGAACTATGGGGTTTGGAAGATCCAAAGCCAAACTGCTAACTGAAAAACAAGGCAAAGTTACATTTAAAGATGTTGCTGGTGTTGATGAGGCCAAGGAAGAGTTGGAAGAAGTTGTTGAATATTTAAAAAATCCCATCAAATTTCAAAGGTTAGGTGGAAAAATACCTAAAGGAGTTTTATTGGTAGGTCCTCCTGGGACAGGAAAAACATTAATTGCTAGAGCAGTAGCTGGAGAAGCAAACGTTCCTTTTTTCACTATATCTGGTTCAGATTTTGTTGAAATGTTTGTAGGAGTTGGAGCATCTCGTGTTAGGGATATGTTTGAGCAAGGTAAAAAAAATGCACCCTGTATTATATTTGTAGATGAAATAGATGCAGTAGGAAGACATCGAGGAGCAGGATTAGGTGGAGGTAATGATGAAAGGGAGCAAACTCTAAATCAACTTTTAGTGGAAATGGATGGATTCGAGACTAATGAAGGAGTTATTCTTATTGCCGCAACAAATAGACCAGACGTTTTAGACCCTGCATTACTTAGACCAGGAAGATTTGATAGACAAGTTGTTGTTCCTAATCCAGATATAGTAGGAAGAGAAAAAATATTAAAAGTACACATGAAAAAAGTACCTTTAGCGTCAGACGTAAAACCTAGAACAATAGCTAGAGGAACTCCAGGTTTTTCCGGTGCAGACTTGGCTAATATAGTAAATGAAGCAGCATTGTTAGCAGCAAGAAAAAGTAAAAAAAATGTTTCTATGGCTGAATTTGAAGAAGCTAAAGATAAAGTTATGATGGGAAGCGAAAGACGTTCTATGGTAATGACTGAAGACGAAAAAGAAAAAACCGCCTATCATGAAGCTGGGCATGCACTAGTAATGTTAAATGCAAAAGGACATGAGCCATTACATAAAGTAACAATTATACCTAGAGGAAGGGCTTTAGGAGTTACTATGTGGCTTCCAGAAAGAGATAAACTTGCTCATACTTACAACGAATTGAATGCGCAATTAGCATCATTATTTGGAGGAAGGATTGCTGAAGAATTAATATATGGTAAAGACAATATAACTACTGGTGCAGGAAATGATATTCAACAAGCTACAAACTTAGCTAAAAGAATGGTAAAAGAATTTGGCTTTTCAGATAAATTAGGTCCTTTAAGATATGAGAGTAATCAGGAAGAAGTATTTTTAGGTCATTCAGTTGCACAACAAACTAATATATCAGATGAAACAGCTAGAATTATAGATAATGAAGTTAGAAAATTAGTGCAAAAAGGTGAGTCAAAAGCTAAACAAATTATTAATGCTAAATTAAAAGACCTACATATTATAGCAAAAGGTCTTTTAGAATACGAAACCTTAACAGCTTCTGAAATTAAAGATTTACTAAAAGGAAAAAAAATTATTAGAGAAAATAGTTTTGATGATGATACAGACACAAATAATACTGATGAAGATAAGGAAATTAAAAAAAAGGTATCAAAAAAAGCAATTGGTTCAGTACCTGCAACAGCAAAAAATATCTCTTAATAAATAATAAGAATGCATGAAAGAAAACTTTTATCTTCGTCCCTTATTCACTTTAGTAAATAATATAAAAGATAATTCAAAACCATTATATATAGAAGTTTTAAAACCTATAAAAAACCATAATTTTGTTGTTGAAGATCTAATTGATGTAAAGGAATATTTATTAAAAAACAACTATTCAAAATCTCTGGCTAAATATAAAAACTTAAATAATAGAATTAATAAAATTCTAAAAGAAAAAAATTTGAATAAATTTAATAAAAAGAAACCACTTATTATGGGAATACTAAATTTAACAACAGATAGTTTTTATGATGGAGGAAAGTATATTAACCAAAAAAATGCTTTGTTACATGCAGATAAAATGCTTAATGAGGGAGCTGATATAATAGATGTAGGAGCTGAGTCTTCAAGGCCAGGCGCAAGTCCAATTAATGTAAATTTGGAAATAGAAAGAATTACGCCTATTATAAAAGAATTAACTAAAAATAAAGTTAAAATATCCTGTGATACACGAAATTCTTTAACTATGGAAAAAGCTTTGGATGCTGGTGCTTCAATTATTAATGACATATCAGGCCTTAATTATGATAAGAATACTTTTTCATTAATAAAGAAATATAATTGCACATACATTTTTACTCATTCAAAAGGAACACCTCTTAACATGCAAAATAATCCTATTTATAAAAATGTAATTTGTGATATACATAGTTTTTTTAAAAAAGGCTTAAAAAAACTTGAAAACATGAATATATCAACAAAAAATATTATTTTAGATCCAGGAATTGGATTTGGAAAAAAAGATTTACATAATTTTTCAATATTAAAAAATTTTTCAGTTTTTCAGGATTTAGGACTTCCTATGCTAATAGGAGTTTCAAGAAAAAGTTTTATTCAAAAATTTATAAATTCAGATAAAGAGCAAACATTAACATCATCGGTAACATTAGCTTTAAATGCTTACTTGAAAGGATGTAACATACTTAGAGTTCATGATGTAAAAGAAACATTGGACGCAATTAATATCTATAATAAAGTATCATAAATTAAAATGGATAAAATCAAAAAAAAATATTTTGGAACTGATGGGATTAGAGGTAAAGCAAACTCATCTAGCATGAATGCTGAACTTGCCATAAATATAGGAATGGCAACTGCAGAATTTTTTACAAGAGGAAAACACAAACATTATGTTTTAATTGGAAAAGATACAAGATTATCTAATTATACAATAGAACCTGCACTAACAGCTGGATTCTTAAGTATGGGTATGAATGTATATCTAACTGGGCCTATCCCTACTCCAGGAGTCTCAGCATTAGTATCTTCCATGCGCTGTGATGTGGGTTTAATGATCTCAGCTTCTCATAATTATTATACAGACAATGGTATAAAAATATTTGGTCCTGATGGAAGAAAACTATCCGATAATGAAGAATTAAAAATAGAAAGTATTATAGATTCAAAATTTAAACAATTGGTAAAGTCGGAGAACTTAGGAAGAGCTAAGAGAATTGATGATGCTGGAGGAAGGTACATAGAGCATTTAAAATCAAAAATTTCTCCTAAGTTAAGACTTGATGGTTTTAAAATAGTTGTAGATTGTGCAAATGGCGCCTCTTACAAAGTGGCTCCTAAAGTACTATGGGAATTAGGGGCAGAGGTAATACCAATGAATGTAACTCCAGATGGCACAAATGTTAATAAAAAAAGTGGATCAACTTTTCCTAATAACTTAATAAAAAAAGTTTTAAAGACAAAAGCTGATTTAGGTATAGCACTAGATGGAGATGCTGATAGATGTATTTTAGTAGACGAAAATGGACATATAGTAGATGGAGACAAAATATTAGCAATTATTGCTACCTACTGGAAAAAAAATAAGTTATTAAATAAAAACACCGTGGTAGGAACTATTATGACTAACCAGGGCTTAGAAAACTATTTAAAACAAAAAAAAATAAAGTTATTAAGAACAGATGTGGGTGACAGGAATATAGTTGAAGCAATGAAAAAGAAAGATTTTATATTAGGAGGAGAGCCTTCTGGTCATATTATTCTTAGCAACCAATCCGCTACCGGAGATGGGATACTAGCGTCTTTAGAAGTTTTAGGTATTATGAAAAAACAAAACAAAAAACTTTCTGAATTGTCTAATGTTTATCAATCTTATCCTCAAGTTTTTCAAAGTATCCCTTTAACAAAGGGCCATCATAATTCCACTAAATTAATAAGTTTACTACAAAATAAATTAAAAAAAGTAATTACCAAAAATGTGGTACGCTCTATTATTAGGAAGTCTGGAACTGAAAATAAGATAAGAATTATGACAGAAGCAAAAGATATTAGATTGGCAAATTCTATTGCAAAAGAAGTAAAAAGAATTTTGAAAGAAATAAATTGAAAAGAAAGTCAGTACTAATAATCGCTGGATCTGACTCAGGTGCTGGAGCAGGAATACAAGCAGATATTAAAACGTTTTCTTCTTTTAAGGTCTATGCTGCTACTGTAATAACAGCATTAACAGCTCAAAATACTAGAGGAGTTAATGCAGTTCTTAAAATAAAATCTAATTTTATAGACGAACAAATAAAAGTGGTTGCTGAAGACCTAGATATCTCCTATATAAAAATTGGAATGTTATCTGATCAAGAAACTATAAACACAGTAACAAAATCCTTAAACCTATATTTGCCAAATATTCCTATTATTTTAGATCCAGTAATGGTTGCAAAAGGAGGACATTCTCTTTTAGAAAAAAAATCTGTTAATTTTTTAAAAGATAATCTGATGATTAAAAGTTTCCTTATTACTCCTAATCTCTTAGAAGCAGAAAAAATATTAAATTGTAAAATAAGAGATGTAGACGACATGATAAAATGCGAAGAAAAGTTTTCTTTACTTGGCTTACATAATGTAGTTTTAAAAGGAGGCCATCTTTTAAAATCAAAAAAAGTTACAGACTTTTTATTTAACAAAGGAAAAATATTTAAGTTTTGCTCCAATAGGATAAATACTAAAAATACACATGGAACAGGCTGCAGTCTTGCATCAGCAATTACAGCAAATCTTTTTCTAGGCAAAAGCCTCAAAGAGAGTGTCAAAATATCAAGAAAGTTTGTTTATAAAGCAATAAAATCTAGTTATAAAATTGGTAACGGGCATAACCCTATTAATCATTTTGTTAATTTTAAAAGTTAAAGTTTGACCATAAGATACTTCAACGTTATTTTAAATATAGAGTTTAAATATCATGTTTTCAAAGCCAGAAAAAAAACCAGAAAGCCCTTATTTTTCATCAGGACCATGTGCCAAAAGGCCTGGATGGAATAATGCTCTTCTTGAAGGAGCAATACTAGGTAGATCTCACAGATCAAAAATAGCTTTAAATAAAATAAACCAAGTTATAGATCTCACTAAGGAATTACTTAAAATTCCAAATAATTACTATGTTGGAATAGTGCCTGCCTCAGATACGGGAGCAATTGAAATGTTACTTTGGTCTTTGTTAGGAGAAAGGTCAGTAGAAGTATTAGCTTGGGAAAGTTTTGGCTCTGATTGGGTTAAAGATGTAGTTGAACAATTAAAATTACCTGATACAAAAACCATAACTGCAGAATATGGAAAAATTGTTGACCTTAACTCAATTGATTTTAAAAGTGATATTGTATTTACTTGGAATGGGACAACATCTGGTGTATGCGTTCCAAATGGAAATTGGATAGATGATAACAGAGAAGGTTTAACAATTTGTGACGCTACATCTGCTACTTTTTCTATGGATTTGCCTTGGGATAAGTTAGATGCCACAACTTTTTCGTGGCAAAAAGTTCTAGGTGGCGAAGCACAACATGGAGTAATAGTTTTAAGTCCTAAAACCATCTTACGTTTAGAAAGATTTATACCCAAAAGAGCTATTCCAAAAATTTTTAAAATTGCTAATAATGGTAAAGTTAACAAAAAATTATTTCAGGGAAGCACTATCAATACTCCCTCAATGCTATGCATTGAAGATGTTTTAGATGCTCTCAATTGGGTAAGAGATATTGGTGGCGTGAAGAAAACTATAGAGCTAAGTAAATCAAATTTACAAATAGTTGAAAATAAAATTAATAATTCTTCGTGGTTAGAATTCTTGCCTTTTAAGAAAGAACTAAGATCCTGCACATCTATTTGCTTGAAAGTTAAATTAGAGGTTATTGAATTTTATGGAGAAGAAGTTTTAAAAGAAAAATGAAAATTATGTTTGATTACTTTGAAAATGAAAAAATTGCCTACGATATAAATGCATATAGAGATGCTCCCATAGGAATAAGAATTTGGGGAGGATCAACTGTCAGTAAAAAAGATATAGATATTTTACTAGATTGGTTAGAATGGGGATTTATTAATTTTATAAAGAGTTAGATAACATGAAAAAAGTATTGATAGCAGATAAAATGAGTACAGAAGCTGAAAAAGTCTTCATTGCTAATAGTATAAGTTTTGATATAAAAGTTGGTTTATCTGAAGATGAAATTTGTAATATTGTAGAAGATTACGATGGTATTATTGTTAGATCTGCTACCAAAATTACTAAAAAAATTATTGATAGTAGTTCTAGATTAAAAGTATTAGGAAGAGCTGGAATAGGAGTAGATAACATTGATATAGAAACTGCTACCGCAAAAGGTATAGTAGTGATGAACACTCCTTTTGGTAACTCAATTACTACTGCTGAACATACTATTAGTTTAATGATGTCTTTAGCAAGAAATATTCCACAAGCTAACCAATCGACAAAAGAAGGAAAATGGGAAAAAAATAAATTCATGGGAACAGAACTTTTTAATAAGACCCTAGGAATGATAGGCTGTGGAAATATTGGCTCATTAGTTGCGGAAAGATGTATTGGTCTCAAAATGAAAGTACTTGTTTATGATCCATTTCTATCAGAGGAGCAGACGGAAGCCTTAGGAGGAAAGAAGGTTAATCTAGATCAACTTTTGTCAGACTCTGACTTTATTACATTGCATACACCTCTTACAAATGAAACCAAAGATATTTTAAATATGTCTAGCCTTCAAAAGTGCAAAAAAGGTGTTAAAGTTATAAATTGTGCTAGAGGAGGCCTAGTTAATGAAAATGATTTAGTTGAGCTAATCAAAAATGGTCATGTTTCAGGAGCAGCTTTAGATGTATTTATAGAAGAACCAACCCAGAATAAAACTTTATTTAATTTAGATAATCTTATTTTAACTCCCCATTTAGGAGCCTCTACTTCGGAAGCTCAAGAAAATGTTGCTATACAAATAGCACAGCAAATTTCGGATTATTTAAATAATGATGTTATCGTAAACTCTATTAACGTAGCACCTATTAGTCTAGAGGATGCTCCTAAGTTAAAACCTTTTTTAGACCTATCTTTAAAGTTAGGTAAATTGGGAGGGCAAATTATTGAAAGCTCAATAAATAAAATTAATATTATATTCAAAGGTGACGTTTCAAAACTTAATACTAAACCACTTACTTCAAATATTATCGCTGGTATATTTTCTAACAAAATGGAAAGCATAAATTTAGTAAATGCCCAAACCATTGCAAAGAAAAAAAATATAGAGATAATAACTTCTTATCAAATTGAAACAACTAATCATTCCTCAGAAATAGATATTAGTATAAATACAGCTGATGAAAAGTTTAATTATGCTGGGGCAATATTTGCAAATACTCCTAGAGTAATTTCTATTTTAGATATGAGAATAGAAGCAGAAATATCTTCAAATATGCTATTTATTTCTAATAATGATAAACCAGGTTTTATTGGATCTTTAGGCTCTTTACTAGGTGATAAAAATATTAATATTGCTAGCTTTAATTTGGGCAGAACTGGATTAGGAGAAGCTGTTTCTCTGCTCGAGCTGGATCAATTTTTAAAAGCTGATTTACTGGATGCACTTTTAAAGCTAAATAATGTAAAAAAAGTAAAAACCTTAAAATTTTAAAATGAAAAATTTCTTTTCAAATGATTTATTACCTGAAGGCTTTAAAGTCCTACTTCCAGATAAAGCACATAAAGAAGAAAATATTTCTAGAATAATTTTAGATTCTTTCTTTAAAAACGGATATCTTTTAGTCAAAACTCCAATTATAGAATATGAAGATAATACCTCGCAAAATTATTTAAAGTCACTTAACAACGATTCTTTTATTTTAATTGAACCTGAAACAAAAAAAGTCTTGGTTTTAAGAACTGATATTACTCCACAAGTTGCAAAATTAGCCTGTACTAAACTCAAACATTATCCTAGACCAATCAGACTTACCTATTCAGGTGAAGTAATTAGAAATTCTAAAAATAATTATAATTCTGAAAAACAATTTAGACAAATTGGAGCAGAACTAATTGGTGGTTCACCCAAAAGTAGTCTACAAGAGATTCTGCAAATAGCTATATCAACTTTGTCAGTTTTTAAGATACGTAATATTACTATAGATTTTAGTTTGCCTGCAATATCACGATTAATAGATAAAAATCTAAATCTTAAAATTAAATCAAACAAGCTTATTAAGGAAGCATTAGATAACAAAGACTCTGGTGTAATAAAAAACAAAAAATATAATTATATAAATGGATTAATCTTATTATCAGGTACAATAGAAAAAGCAAGAAAAGATTTTAAAAAATTCAAGTTTCCTAAGAATATAGAAAAATTATTGAAAAATTTTTTTAGTTTATCCTTAGGTTTACAAAAAAAATTTAATGGGTTATCTATTACTGTAGATATTACAGAAGGAAAAAGTTTTTTAGAATACAATAATTTTGGATTTAAAATATATAATAAAAGCAATGCTCAGCCTATTGCGTTAGGCGGGGATTATAAGTCTAATGATAATGAGTTTGGCTTAGGAATCACATTTTTAGTTTCACATCTAGTTAATTCAATTAGCTATAAAAAAAACTTGAAAGTTTATGTGCCTTATAGTTTAAATGCTTCATCAAAAAAACTAAATAAAAGTATAATTGTTATTAAAGAATTGTTTCCAGGAAAAAATGCCTTAAAAGAAGCAAAAAAACATGATTGTGATTATATGCTTAATAAAAATGGTCAATTAAAGAAGGTTAAATAAATATGTCAAATGTTATAGTTATAGGTTCTCAATGGGGAGATGAAGGTAAAGGAAAAATAGTTGACTGGTTATCAAATAAGGCAGATGCAGTTGTTAGATTTCAAGGAGGCCACAATGCTGGACATACATTAGTTGTGAATAATAAAGTATATAAATTAAGTTTGCTTCCTTCTGGCATAGTAAGAGGGAAAAAATCATATATTGGTAATGGTGTTGTTTTAGACCTTTGGGCATTAGCCAATGAAATTAAAAGTATAGAAAAAAAAGGAATCCTTATAAATAGTGATTTATTATCAATTTCAGAAACGGCTACACTAATTCTGCCTTATCATAAAGAATTAGATACCGCAAGAGAACACAAATTACAAGGTGTAAAAATTGGAACTACAGGAAGAGGAATTGGTCCAGCCTATGAAGACCGCGTAGGTAGAAGAGCTATAAGGTTATGCGATATATTTGATAAACAAGTACTTAAAAATAAGATTGAAAATGCATTATTTCATCATAACCCAATTAGGAAAGGACTAGGTATTGAGGAAATAAATTCCCAAACTATAATTAAACAATTAAACGAGATATCTAGCTATATAAAACCATATGTAAAAAATATTTGGAAAGATTTATTAAATTTACAGGAAAGCAATAAAAATATTCTTTTTGAAGGAGCACAGGGAGTATTATTAGATATTGACCATGGAACTTATCCATTTGTAACTTCTTCTAATACTATAAGTTCTCAGGCTAATATTGGTAGTGGTTTGGGAAAAATTTCTAATCATTATACTTTAGGAATTACTAAAGCATATTTAACAAGAGTAGGAGAAGGCCCATTCCCTACAGAACAAGATAATGAAATAGGGGAAAAATTAGGAATAATAGGCAATGAATTTGGAACTGTTACTGGCAGGAAGAGAAGATGTGGGTGGTTAGATTTAGTATTATTAAAACAATCTGCAGATTTATCAGGCATTAATGGTTTGGCCTTAACAAAATTAGATGTACTAGATAGCTTTGAAAAAATATATGTATGTATTGCTTATAAATATAATGGAAAAACTTATGATTATTTACCTCCTACACTTGGTATTAACGATAAAATAGAAAAAGAATACATAGAAATTGATGGATGGAGTCAAAACACAAGAGGCAGTAAAAATTTTAATGATTTACCAAAGAATGCAAAAAAGTATATCAACATACTAAGAGAGTTAACGGGAATAGAAATAAGTTTGCTATCAACTAGCCCAGAAAGAGAAGATACTATATTATTTAAAAATCCTTTTATTTAGTTTTTTTTTGATCTAATAATCTTAGTTTTTGTTTATCTTTTAAAAACTGTTTTATAAAAGTCTGAATTTTTTCAAATGCCCTAACCTCAATTTGTCTTACTCTTTCTCTACTGATATTAAATTTTTTACTTAGCTCTTCAAGTGTTAACTGTTTTTCCAACAATCTTCTATTTTGAAATATAACTTTCTCTCTCTCGTTTAGAGTAGCTAAAGCATTTAACAAAACTGTTCTTCTATACTTATACTCTTGATTTTCTTCCAACTTTTCTTCTTGACTTACTTCATTGTTAGCCAACCAATCTTGCCATTCTACATTACTATCGCTTTTCAAAGGCGCATTTAACGAATGGTCATGGCCTGCTAATCTACTATTCATACTGTAAACTTCACCTTCTTCCACTTCTAATCTTTTTGAAATTAATTTTACGTCTTCTGGTTTTAAATCACCTTCATTAATTAATTTAAGCTCATTTTTAATTTTTCTTAAATTAAAGAATAGCTTTTTTTGAGCTGCAGTAGTTCCAATTTTTACTAATGACCAAGAATGTAATATATATTCCTGAATAGCAGCTCTTATCCACCATATAGCATAGGTTGCTAATCTAAAGCCTTTATCGGGATCAAACCTCTTGACAGCTTGCATTAATCCTACATTTCCTTCAGAAATTAAGTCTGCTACTGGTAGACCATAACCTCTGTAACCCATTGCTATCTTTGCTACTAGTCTCAAATGCGAAGTTACTAGCTTATGTGCTGCATTAAGATCATTTTTTTCTTTCCATGATTTAGCTAAAGTATACTCTTCCTCTATTTTAAGTATAGGAAACTCTCTTATTTCTCTCAGATATCTCTCAAGACTTCCTTGTGCAGTTATAGTTGGTAGAGTTATGTTAGACATATATTAGATTAGTTATCTTTTAACATTTCTTCTGATAATATAGTTTCTAATTCTACCATATCGTCAGGCATATCGCATGAAAAAAATATTTTTTTTTTATTTTTAGGGTGTTCAAATAAAAGTTCTTTTGCATGTAAAGCTTGCCTATTAAATCTGTTTAGAATACTTGATAGTTGATTTGAGTATTCTTTAGAAATATTCCTATCTCTTGAATAAAGTTGATCTCCTATTAGTGGGCACTTTATAGATTGCATATGTACTCTTATTTGATGAGTTCTACCTGTTAATATTTTACACTCAACCTTAGAAAAAGTATTATTATAATTTTTTTTTACTATATATTCTGTAATAGCAGATTTACCTATATTTTGTACTCTAGCTTTTTTTCTATTTAAATAGTCAGAAATTGGTTTATCAATTTTACCTGCTAGTGGCAAAGGAACACTCCAGCACAACGCTATATATAACTTATGTACTTGTCTTTCAAAAAATTGTCTGACCAGACTTTCATAAGATATTGCATTTTTAGCCAAAACCATTAAGCCAGTAGTATCTTTGTCTAATCTGTGTACAATTCCATCTCTAGATGGATTCTCTGAATTATATAAATTTATCTTTTTTCTTTTTAAAGAACTAACTACGTTATAATTATTGTTGCTATTTTTTTCTTTATTAAGATGACTTAATACGCCTGATTTTTTATTTATTACTACTATGCATTCATCCTCAAATATTATATCTAATTCTTTTTTTTTATTATCTAAGGTTATATTATCTTTTGTTTCAATGTATACGGTTGCTTGTGTTTCTTTTTTTATTAAGTATGCGGGATCATTAATTATTTTACTCTCTAATTTTACTTTATTACTTTTAATAAGATTACTTAACTTATTTCTTGAAATATCTTCACATTTTTCTTTTAAAAAAATATCAATTCTTTTTCCTAAATCTTTTTGAGTTATGTTAATATTTTTAATTTTCATGTTACTATAATAAAATGAATTTAAAATTTTTAAAGTTTCTTGTTATATTTATGGGAGTATTAATAGTAGTTGGCATTATAATCTTATTCATGGGCTTATATAATAAATTTAATTCTTTAAATAATGAAAGTAATAATTCACAAGCTATATCAATTAAAATACCTGAAGGTTTTAGCATAAATGATTACTATTTAAGCGATGATAACAACATTGTAATTAAATATGAGAACAATAACAATAGATTTATTTATATATATGATATTTTAAATGGTGCAATATTAAAGAAAATAGAATTATTGAAATAAATCTGTGTTATGATATTTATTTTATATGTCATTATATAAAATTATAACATTGTTAATTATAAGTGTTTTTTTCACAAACATGGCTTTTTCTCAGGAAAGTAAAAAAAAATGTAGAATAAATAATAATAAACAGGTACTAGACTTTGTTAAAAAGGAATTGAAGCCCTTTAAAGCAGGAACAAATGACGAAGGTCCTAGATTATCAAAGTCTGATTTAAAACTATTGGAAATAAAACATTACTCTAACCAATTAAAAGACTCTAGAGAAATGAGAATGGATATACTAAGTTTCTCTACTTTAAACCAAGATGACCTTGAGATTTTTAACAAGTTTTCTTCAAAGATAAAACTTGTTTTAAGTGATTGCTCAGAAGTAGTATTTTTTGGTAATACACTTTTAGGAGCTTACGAGCTTCCTTATGATGACATGTTAAAAGCATTTACTCTAGCATCCAAGAATAATAACCAAATCATACTTGATTTTATCAGGAAACAAGTCACTCCTAAATCAATAAATCTCTATGATGCAATAAATATTTTAATGAACGACTTTGCCACTCAACAAAATATAATAATGGAATTATTATCAGATGAAGTAAAAAAAGTTTTTTTTGGCGAGAATAATATGGTAGCAACTACAGATGTAGCAGAAGCAAGGCTTCTTAGTTTTTCACTTTTAGGTGGAAAGATTTTAGATGCAAATAATAAATTACTTTTCTTTATATTGCCAAAAACTTATAAAGGAGTTAAGTCCTCTATAGGAACATTAGTTTTAGATATAGATGGTAATTTATATGAAATACCAAATCTCAATTATATACTTAGTGTAAATATTCTAAGTGGTTTAGGAGTAAATACTAGAACCCTAACACTCTCAGAAGTAATAAGTGGATCAGGCTCGTGTAGAATAGATTTAGCAGGAAACTGGATGCATAAGGTAAATGGTATAGAAAAAAGGGGTTGTCCATTTAATTCTATTTCTAAAAAAATGTTACAACAGGGCACTCACAGAAACTCAAGAGATTATAAAAGTTATAAGGCAGTTTTTGAGGAGATTGAAAATATAAATTTTAATTCTAACGTAGAGAATGAGGAAGACTCATCTATAGGTGGAGCCCCCGCTTTAGGTACAACTCCTTAATTTATAGTTTTGTTTCTTTCTTTCACATAAATTTCAATTGCATCTGATAGTGTACTTAGAAGCCTTTTTCTAGTTTTTGAATTAGTGAGCAACTTGACATCTTTGGAATTAGATAAGAATCCTAATTCAATCAAAACAGAGGGTATTTCAGCAGACTTCAGCACAGCAAAACCTGCATGCCTATGTGGCCTTCTTAAAAGCCTATGTCCATTTTTTCTTGCTTTTTCGATATAATTTTCGGCAAACGAAGAAGATGAGTTTTTCGTATCTCTTCTAGTCAAATCTAATAATATTGAAGCCACCTCATTATCAACTTTTTCTAAGTCTACTCCTGCTATGAGATCAACTTTATTTTCTCTCTCTGCTAGTCTGGCTGTAAGTTTATCAGAGGCTTTTTCAGATAAAGTATAGATAGATGTTCCTCTTGTAGACTTTCTTTTTACACTATCAACATGCAATGATATAAATAAATCGCTTTTATTTTTTTTTGCAATTACTCTTCTTTTTCTTAAAGAAATAAATTTATCACTATTTCTAGTTAGGAAAACTTTATAACCCTTTTTAGCTAACATACTTTTTAATTCTATAGAAGCTTGCAGGGTTATATTTTTTTCTTTTTTTCCTAAATTAATAGCCCCCGGATCAATGCCTCCATGTCCCGGATCTATCGTGATTACAAATTGTTTTTTTTTAATAGATAATTCTTTTAAATTATTATTTTTTTTTATTGAACTTTCCCTTACATCTATTACTAACCTGAATAAATTATTATTATTTTTTTCAAGGTAAAAATGTTTTTCTATATAAGAGTTATTAGCTAAATCAAAAACTATTCGCATTACATTACTGTCAGTTTTTCTTAATCTGATATTTTTTATAAGTTTACTTGATTTTTTAATGATTTTTTTACTACTATTGGCTTCTATATCTACTACGAGTCTAGGCTTATTGTTTAAAGTAAAAACTGTGTAGGGTAATTTATTTGTTAAATCTAATACTATTCTTGTAGTTTTATTTGAAAGATTTTCAGAGAACCTTATGTTCTCTATCTTATTATCATTAGAATAGAGGTAACAAGCATTAAAATATAAGAATAAGGAAACTAAGAATTTAATTAATAACATAATAAATTTACATAATACTTTTTAAAAATCTGTAAATAAGTATAATGAATAAATAAAAAAATAATAATTATTTGAAACATTAAATAAATATGAAAAAAAATATTTGGAGAATTAGAAAATATGACAAAAAGTATGCTGATAGATGCTGCACACTTAGAAGAGACGAGAATTTTAGTTTTAGAAAACAATTCAATAGAGGATTTAGATTTTGAAAGTAGTACCAAAGAACAACTTAGAGGGAACATATATCTAGCTAAAGTATCAAGAGTTGAACCTTCTTTAAGGGCAGCATTCGTAGATTATGGAAATAATAGGCATGGATTTCTACCTTTTAATGAAATACATCCCGATTATTTTCAAATACCTATTTCTGACAAAGAAAACCTTATAGCTAGTACAATATCTAGTAATTCAGAAAGTGTTGATAAAAGTAATATAAAAGAAGAAGAAGAGATCTCTTTTAACGAATCTAATAATCTTCGTCAAGCTAGTATAAGGCGAAGTAAACTTTATTCAAAATATAAAATACAAGAAGTAATTAAGAAAAGACAAATTTTGCTTATACAGGTTACTAAAGAAGAAAGAGGAAACAAAGGAGCAGCTATTACTACTTTTCTATCATTAGCAGGAAGATATTGTGTTCTTATGCCAAACTCAGCAAATTCTGGAGGAATAAGTAAGAAAATAGTATTTAAAACTAGAAAGAAAATGAAGGATATCTTAAATCAATTAAATATTCCAGAGGAAATGTCGGTAATACTAAGAACAGCAGGCTCAGATAAATCAAAAACAGAGATTAAAAGAGACTACGATTACCTCTTTAAGTTATGGCAAAATATTAAAAACAAGACTTTAAAATCAATTGCTCCTATTTTAATACACGAAGAAAATCATATAATAAAAAGGGCTATTAGAGATAACTTTACAAATGACTTAAAAGAAATAGTAATTGAAGGAGAAGAATCCTATAAATTAGGAAAGTCATTTATGAAAACTTTAATGCCTAGCAAATCCAATCTTGTAAAAAAGCATAAGAATAACTTGCCCATATTTAATCACTATGAAATAGAAAAGGAGCTTGAGTTAATATTTAAGTCAGAAGTAAGCTTAGCATCTGGTGGATCTATAGTAATAAATCCTACAGAAGCTCTGGTTGCTATAGATGTAAACTCTGGAAGATCAACATTAGAGAGAGATATTGAGCCAACAGCCTTAAAGACCAATACTGAAGCAGCTAAAGAAATTGCAAGACAAATAAGACTAAGAGACTTAGGGGGATTAATAGTTATAGACTTTATAGATATGAATATAAGAAAAAATAATTACTTAGTAGAAAATACCTTGAAAAGTGCAGTAAAAAAAGATAGAGCTAGAATTCAAATTGGACGGATCTCTCCTTTTGGATTATTAGAAATGTCTAGGCAAAGGCTTAGACCAAGCCTGCAAGAAATAAACTATCAAATTTGTAATCATTGTGATGGTACTGGATTAATTAGGTCTACTGAGTCACAGTCTTTGCAGATAATAAGAAATATAGAATCACTTTATAAGACTTTAGACAAAAAATTAATTACTCTTAAAATTAGTCCCATTATGGCTCAATATATATTAAATAATAAATATAATTTTTTTAAAGAAAAAAATACTAATAATAATATTATAAAAATCGACATAGATAATACTCTCATGGCAAATAAATTTATTATTTCTGCAGAAAAAAAATTCGATACAAATGAGGTTATAGACGAAACTTATAAAGAAGCGAAAGGTTCTAATAAAAAAGGTGTTAAAAAAAAGGTATTAAACAATAAAACTAAAAAAAAGGTTATAGAAAATAAAAATAATCATAAACCATTAAAAAAACAACTAATTAAAAAAGAAAAAAATTCTAAAAAGAAAAGTGAGTTAGTAAAAACAAAACCTATAAAAAGAAAAATAAAGAAAGTAAAAAAATCGGAAAGTTTAAGCGCCAATGATATTCAAAAATCAACAGAGCTAAAACAAGTTAAAACTGGTTGGTGGGATATATAACTAAATCCATTTTTTTAACAGGAAGATAGCTTTCTTAAGTTCTTTTTTTTTACATGAGTAAGAGAGTCTAATAAAGCTTTTTCCTTTCTCTTCGTCAAAGTCTATTCCAGGAGCAACAGTTACTCCTATCTCTTCTACCATTTTTTTACAAAATATATACGAGTTCTTATGAAGTTTTGAAATATTTACGTAAATGTAAAATGCACCTTTTGGCATAACATAATTATTTAGACTCATTTCATTTAAGCCTTTTGAAAGTATTTTTCTATTATGCTTATAACCTAGTATTATCTTATCAAAATACTTATAGTGATTAAATACTTGGCTAGCCAAACTCTGAGAAATACTGGATGGACTTAAATAAAAATTCATAGATATATTTCTTATTTTTTCTATAAAGCTTTTATTACTTAATATCCATCCTAACCTAAATCCTGTCATTAAAAAATATTTAGAAAAACTATTAATTACAACTACATCACTATCATAGTTATAAGCTGTTTTTAATTTTTTTTTAAAATAATCTATGCCATGATAAATTTCATCTGAAATAATTTTTATGCGTTTTATCTTACAAACTTCAATTATTTTTTTAAACTCTTTATTTGGTATAGTAGTTCCGCATGGATTAGAAGGACTTGATATAATTATACCTTTTATATAATTTGGTAATTTCTCAACATGTTTTACATTAATTTGAAAGTTCTCATAAAAGTTAGTATTTATGAAATAAGGTTTAAGTCCTATAGCATTTATAATATTCTTATAGGCAGGATAACCAGGTTGAGTTATTGCAACTACAGAGCCAACATCAAATAAACTTATTAAGGACATGAATATACCAGCTGATGCGCCTCCTGTTACGGCAATATTGTCTATAGAAACATTGATATTATATTTTTTTTTATAGTGTTCCTTTATTTTAGATCTTAATTCCTCAGTACCGATTGATTGAGTATAACCAAATTTTTTACTTTTTATTTCGCCTATTAAGTAATCCTTTAACTTTTTAGGCAAAGCTGCTGAGGGTTCACCCAAAGATAAATTGATAGCTTTTCCATTAGCTTTTTCATAATTCTGTCCTTTTTCAAATATATCAATTGCATAAAAGGGATTAATATTAGATCTTTGTGATGTTTTTATGTTATATCTCCTATATATGTAATTATGATAGCCTTTTTATATAAAAAATTTAAGAGATTATTTATTATCTTTATATTCTTTCTTATTTCATTCAGTAATATAGCATTGGCTAAATTTATAAGGGATACAGAAATTGAAAATATAATCTATGGATGGGCTGATCCAATATTCACAGCAGCAGGAATTCCTAAAAACTCAATAAAAATTCACCTTGTTGCAGATAATAATATTAATGCATTTGTTACTGACGGAAAAAATATGTTTATTAATACTGGATTAATAATAAAAGCAGGTAGTGCAAATGGTCTTATAGGAGTAATAGCCCATGAAGCTGGACATATAGCAGCAGGCCACATTGTAAATATCAAACAAACAGCTAGAGAACTTCAAGAAAATCAATTTATAACTAGTTTATTAGGGATGGGAATGTTAATATTGAGTAGTACGTCTGATAGCTTAAAGAAAGATAGAATTGATATAGCTCAAACTGTTTTATCTTTAGGTCCTTCAATTGCAACTAAAAGCTTTTTTTCTTACAGTAGAGGTAAAGAATACGTAGCGGACTCCTTAGCTATGGAATATCTTAAAAAAGTTAATAGGAATCCTGGTGCTCTTGGAATTATATTAAAAAAATTGTATGGACAAGAGTTATTGTTATTAGAAAGGCAAGACCCTTTTCTAAGAACACACCCTTTATCTAGAGAGAGAATGCAAATTATAAAGCAAAAAACATCTTTATCTAAAGTAGTAGATAATAAATATGATCATATGGCATATCAAAGAATTAAGGCAAAACTAGAAGGTTTTTTAGAAAAACCAGGTAAAACTTTGCTTAACAACCAAGATAATTCTTTATATAGTCGTTATGCTAGAAGTATTGCTTATTATAGAGCTCCTATGCATAAAAAATCTTTAGTAGAACTAGATAAACTACTTTCGGATTATCCCAAAGACCCCTATTTTTTAGAACTTAAGGGTCAAATTCTATCTGAAAATGGTTATATAAAAGAAGCTACAATGATGTATAAAAAAGCATTGAAAATAATACCTAATTCTCCTTTGATTCAGTTGTCATTATCAAGTTTGTTATTGGAAGATGATAAAAATATAAAAAAAACAAAAGAAGCAAAAGTGCTTCTTGATAAAGTTATTAAGAAAGAGCCAGATAATATATTAGCTTGGCATTTAAAAGGAGTGACCTATATGAGATTAGGATATAAAGTAAAAGCCAACCTAGCTGCAGCAGAAGAATTTTTAAGAAGAAGAGATTATGCCATTTCAAAAAATTTCGCAAATAAAGTATTGAATTCTACAAAAAAATTTAGTTCTGAAAATTTAAGAGCATCTGATATACTAAAATTAATTAATCAAATTCAGGAAATAAGCTAGAATGAAGATAGTAATTATAATAATTTATATTTTAATAAGTTCAATAAATACAAGTAAAGCTAGTGAAGAAGAGACTGATATAAATTTTTACAAGTTAATAGAACAATATATTCTTGATAATCCCGAAATAATAATAGAATCACTAGAAAAATATTCTGAAAAAGAAAAAATTAAAAAGCAACAGGAATCAAAAAAAACTCTTTATAACTTCTATAATAATAAAAATTATAAAACATTACCTTCTATTGGCTCTGTTTCTAATGAATTAATTTTAATAGAATTCATAGATTATAATTGTGGTTATTGTAAAAAAACACTCACTACAATCACTAAACTAGTAAAAGAAGTTAGTAATTTAAAAGTAGTTTTTGTTGACTTTCCAATTCTTACTGAATCATCTGAATTAGCAGCTCGTGCTTCTTTAGCAGCTAACAGACAAAAAGCTTACTTTAAATATCATTCAGCATTATTAAAATATAACAAACCAATTACAGAAGAATTTTTAATTTCTACTGCTCAAAATTTAAATTTAAATTTAAAAGAATTTAAAAAAGATATGAACTCAGAATCAGTATTGAAACAAATTAGAAATAACATTAAATTAGCAAACAGCTTACAAATTAGAGGAACTCCAACTTTTATAGTTGGTGAAAGTATTTTGCCAGGAGCTTATGATTATAAAAAGCTGAAGAATATAATTCTAAATAATAATCTATGATATAATAATTATGATAAATAGTTTAGGAACTTTAATTTACTCATTCCTATGTGGAAAAAAAGTAGGAGTTGATAGTGTAGGTAACATTTTTTTTGTTCATAAAAAAAAAAGTAGAAAAAAATGGGTTTTATACAAGACCAAGATTGACCCAACATTAATATCCGTAGAGTGGCAAACTTGGCTAACTGATAAGGAGTTTTCAGATGTGCCAGAAAAAAAAGATAAAAATTATAATTGGGAAAAACCAAGAAAGCCTAATCAGTCAGGAACAAAAGATGCCTATCATCCTAAACATAACAGTAGGGATACAAACAAAAAAAATAAAGAAACAATATGGGATCCTAACAAATGAAAAAGAAAGAGTTATATCCAGAAGTATGGTATTCTAAAAAAAACACTAAATTATCATGTAAGGAAAAGATCTTGATCTTGAATAAAAATATTGAAGAATTGTATCATTTATCTTGTGAAGTTTATGATGAAGCCTTACTTATGGGTGTAGATAATAAACAAATTAAAGAGGTTTTAAAAAATATTGTTGATAATTTAGAAAGCACACTTAAAAATGTTGATTAAAATTATTCTTATTTTTTTTTTTTTTATTAAAACTAATTTATCCAATACCTTAGATTTAGCAGAGATTAGGGCTATAGATAGAACAACAGGTAGAAGCTATGTATTAAGCTTGCCCATTAATGAAGAAATTATTTTTTCTAATCTTGTGTTAAAAGTAAAATATTGTTACAAAAATCCCATTGATAGAGAAATTGAAAATTATGCTTATATTCAAGTAACAGATAAATTACTTAACCAAAATATTTTTCAAGGCTGGATGTTTTCCTCATCTCCTAGTTTAAGTAGTTTAGAACACCCTATAAATGATATTTGGTTACTTGGATGTAAAAAAGAATAATTTAAATTATTTTATTTTTTAGGGGGTATAAACTATTGGGCAGAACACCCTCTGGAGAGATATTGAAAAAATCTGCTTTTTTATTGATATTTTTTTCTATTATACTCTTAAATTTCTTATTAGGTAATTCAATTGCACCAAATTGTTTAAGATGAGCATTGATAAACTGCGTATCTAATACAGAAAAGCCTCCCAACTTAAGCCTTTCAAACAAGTGTACTAAAGCTACCTTTGAAGCATTTGAAACAAAACTAAACATACTTTCTCCAAAAAATATACCTCCTAATTCTATACCATATAATCCTCCTACTAACTTTTTATTATAATAACATTCAATCGAGTGCGCATATCCTTTATAATGAAGTTCTATATATAACTTTTTTATAGTATCATTAATCCAAGTATCTCTTCTAGTATTTGTTATTTTTGCACAACTATCTATTACCTCTATAAATCTGCTATCTACGCTTATATCAAATACTTTAGTTTTTAAAAATTTTTTAAAACTTTTAGGTATTTTAATTTGATCAAAAAAAAATACTCCTCTATTTTTAGGTTCTATCCAATAAATTTCATTACTTGAAAAAGTTTCTGCCATAGGAAACAACCCTTTCTTGTAGGCATCTATAACTGATGCTATAGGTATATTATATTCAAAAGTAGACAATTTATTTTTTAAGAAAGCTTTCTAACCAATTAATATTAAATTCATAGTTACTAAATGAAGAAGTTGAGATTATTTTTTCGTGTAAACTAGTGGTAGTTTCTATTCCTTCTACAACTAATTCTGCTAAAGATCTTTTCATTCTCTCTATAGCTTGCAATCTAGTAGGAGCATGAACTATTAACTTTCCTATTAAACTGTCATAATAAGGCACAACTTCATACCCACTATATAAACAAGAGTCTACTCTAACACCATTACCTCCTGGTGGATGATAAGTTAATACTTTTCCAGGACTAGGAACAAAGTTATTTGGATTTTCTGCATTTATTCTACACTCTATAGCATGACCTCTAAATGTGATATCTTTCTGCTTAAAAGATAATTTTTTTCCACCTGCCGCCTTTATTTGTTCCGAAACGATATCAATACCTGTAATCATTTCGGTAACTGGATGTTCAACTTGTATTCTAGTATTCATTTCTATGAAATAAAATTTTTCATTTTCGTAGAGCATTTCAATAGTACCTGCTCCCCTATATTTAATTTCTTTCATAGCCTTTATTATAATTTTTATTACTTTTTCTTTTTCATTCTGATTGATATCAAATGCTGGAGCCTCTTCAATAAGCTTTTGATGTCTTCTTTGAATAGAACAATCTCTTTCTCCAAGATGTATAACATTTTGATAGTTATCAGCAAATATTTGAAATTCAATATGTTTGGGATTCTGTAAAAACTTTTCTACATAAATTTCATCGTTTCCAAAATTTGCTTTGGCTTCAGATTTAGTTAAATTATAAGCATTTTCTAAATCAGATTTATTTTTAACTACTTGCATTCCTTTTCCTCCACCTCCTGCAGCAGCTTTAATAATTAATGGAAAACCAATATTTTCAGAATTTTTTTTTAAATCACTTAAGCTTTTTATTGGACCATCTGAGCCTGGAACCAGAGGAATTCCTGTTTTATTAATAATATTTCTAGCAGATACTTTATCACCCATAATTTTAATGTGCTCAGACTTAGGGCCAATAAAAGCAATGTTGTGTTCTTCTAATATTCTTGCAAATTTAAAGTTTTCTGATAGAAATCCATATCCAGGATGAATAGCTTCTGCTCCAGTTATTTCTGTGGCAGTTAATATAGCAGGTATATTTAGATAACTCTCTGAAGATTTAGAGTCTCCTACACATATGCTTTCATCAGCCATTTTTACATGCATAGAATTAACATCAGCAACTGAATGTATTGCAACTGTTTTTATACCTAATTCTTTACACGACCTAATAATTCTTACAGCAATTTCTCCTCTATTGGCTATCAAGACTTTTTTAAACATTTTATTCAATTATTACTAGATCTTGATTGAATTCTACTGGCAATCCATTTTCTACTAAAATTTTCTTTACAGTGCCCGCTCTATCGCTTTTTACTTGATTCATGGTTTTCATTGCTTCAATAATGAAAAGAACATCACCAACCTTTACTTTTGTTCCTATCTTTATAAACTTTTCTGCTTTAGGAGAAGGCGCATGATATAAGGTTCCCAACATAGGAGCTTTAACACTATTATCTATATTTAGCTTAGAACTTTTTTTATCAGTGTCTTGCTTGTTATCTTTTTTCTGATTTATTGATTGACTAACATCAGTAATCTTTTCTACACTTATACTTTCTTTTGCAATTTTAATACTTTTCCTACCGTCCTTAACCTCAATTTGTGTCAAATTATTTTTTTTTAGTAGAGTAACGAGTTGCTCAATAGCATCTTTATCTATATTAATTTTAAACATAATCTTCCTTTACATAAATTTAATTAAGTGCAATTGCATCTAATGCTATCTCATAACCTTTATAGCCTAGCCCACATATAACACCATTACTTATTTCTGATATATATGATTTTCTTCTATATATTTCTCTATTATAAATATTACTTATATGAACCTCATATATCAAGCCTTCAAATGCTCTCAAACTATCAAGTATTGCCACAGAGGTATGTGTGTACCCAGCTGCATTTATTATTATCGCATCTTTAATATTCATTGATTTTTGGATTTTTTCTATAATTTTTCCTTCTTCGTTACTTTGGAAAAAACTAACATTGCAATTAATTTTTTTTCCATAGACTTTGAGTCTTTTATTCAGTTCTTCTAAACTAATATTGCCATAAATACTTTTTTCTCTATTTCCTAGCAAATTTATATTAGGACCATTAATGATTAATATTTTTTTTTTACTCATAATTAAATTTTTTTATATAATAATTATAATGAAAAATAAAAAAATAGAAATTTATATTAATGGTGAAAAAAAACTAGTAAATAATAATAATAGCTTAGAAGATATATTGAAAGCTTTTAATGTAAATGAGAAGTTTATAGCAATAGAAGTGAATAAAGAGATTATTCCTAAATCACTTTATAGTAATAAAGTCATTTTAAATAATGATCGTATTGAAATAGTTGAATTTATAGGAGGAGGTTAATTGGAAAAAAAAAATTTAGATAGCAAATTAGTTATTTCTAATAAGTCATTTTGTTCAAGACTGATAATTGGAACAGGTAAGTATACTAATTACGAGATAAATAAAAAAGCACTAGAAGCAAGTGGTGCTGAAATGGTTACAGTTGCTATGAGACGTGTAAATTTAAGTAATAATCTAGAACCAAAACTCACAGACTATATCAATCCAAAAAAATATACTTTTCTTCCTAATACTGCTGGATGTTTTAACTCTGAAGATGCAATAAGAACTCTAAGTCTAGCAAAAGAAATTGGAGGTTGGGATATGGTAAAATTAGAGGTTTTATCTGATAAAAAAACTCTCTATCCTGATATGATTGAAACTATTAAAACAGCAAAAATATTAATCTCTAAGGGATTTAAAGTACTAGCTTACTGCACAGATGATCCAGTATTAGCAAAGAAATTAGAAAATATTGGATGTTCTGCCATTATGCCCCTTGGGTCTCCTATTGGTTCAGGCATGGGAATTTTAAATCCTTTAAATATTAAATTAATTGTCGAACAAAGTAATGTACCTATAATTCTTGACGCAGGAATCGGTACAGCTTCAGATGCATGTCTAGCTATGGAATTAGGCTGTGATGCCGTTTTGATTAATTCCGCTATAGCAAATGCAAAAAATCCAATAAATATGGCTAGAGCTATGAAAAATGCAGTGTTGTCTGGAAGAGAATGTTATTTATCTGGAAGAATTCAAAAAAAACCTTCAGCAACTGCTACTTCTCCAACGAAAAGAATTTTCAATTAATTAATATTAAATTTTTTTTATATTATGTATAATAAATTTATGAGATATCAAAATAAAAAAGTAATTTTAAAAAAAAGGCCAGATGGATTCCCTAAAATTGACGATTTTGAATTAGTTGAAAATATTATAGATAATATAGAACACGGTGAAATAATAATAGAAGTTATATGGTTATCTCTTGATCCATACATGAGAGGAAGGATGAGTGAAGCAAAAAGTTATGCTTCTCCAATTAAAATAGGTGATGTTATAACTGGAGGAGCAGTTGGTAAAGTATTACAAAGCAAATGTAGTAGATTTAATGCTGGTGATATAGTAGAAGGATTTACAATAGGGTGGCAAAAATTTTGTAAAACGTCTACACATAATATAAGAAAAATCAATCCAGATATTGCACCCATACAGACTTCAGTCGGTGTATTAGGTATGCCTGGTATGACTGCTTATTTTGGTTTCTTTGAAATTTGTAAACCAATTCCAGGAGATACTGTAGTAGTATCTGCTGCATCAGGTGCAGTAGGACAATTGGTAGGACAATTAGCTAAGCTATCAAACTGTAAAGTTATAGGTATAGCTGGAAGTGAAGATAAATGTTCGTACCTTGAAAAAAACCTAAATTTTGATTTAGCTATTAATTACAAAAATCAAAATGTATATAAAGAAATTAAATCATTTTGTCCAGAGGGTGTTAACATTTATTTTGACAATGTAGGAGGCAAAATTTCCGATGAAGTAATCAGTAATATAGCTCCATATGCGAGAATTGCAGTTTGTGGAGTTATATCACAATACAATTTAAAGCAATTAGAGTTAGGACATAGAATACAAAGAGCTGTTTTGACAAATCAAGCTACTGTAGAGGGTTTTTTAGTATTTAGATTTGAACAAAAATATAATATTGCAATAAATAGAATGGCAAAATGGCTAAAAGAAAAAAAAATTATTTGGAAAGAAGATATTATTGAAGGCCTAGAGAATGCTCCAGAAGCCTTTATTGGTCTAATGAATGGAAAAAACTTTGGGAAGTTACTTGTAAAAGTAAAATAAATCTATTCTTCCTTAATTATATCTATACCTAATTCTTTTAACTGCTTATCATCTACTATATTTGGTGCACTCATCAATAAGTCTTCTGCTTTTTGGTTCATAGGAAACATTATTACTTCTCTTATGTTGGGCTCATTAGCTATTAACATAACTATCCTATCTATTCCAGGGGCTATACCACCATGTGGCGGAGCGCCATACTTAAAAGCATTATATAATGACGGAAATTTACTTTCTATATCTTTCTGATTATAACCTGCAATATTAAAAGCTTTTAGCATAATATCAAGGTCATGATTTCTTATTGCACCAGAAGAAAGTTCTATTCCATTACATACTATATCGTATTGGAAGGCTTTTATATCTAGTGGATCTTTTTCTTCTAATGCTTTCATGCCACCTTGAGGCATAGAAAAAGGGTTATGACTAAATTGAATTTTACCATTTTCTTCATCTTTTTCATACATAGGAAAATCAACAATCCAACAAAACTCGAATAAATTTTCATCAACTAATTTTAACTCTTTACCTATTTTATTTATAACTAAACTTCCAAAATTTACTGCTTTCTTGTATTTATCACAGATAAAGAATAATGCATCTCCCAACTTTATATTAAGTTCTTTTTTAAGTTCTTCTAGTAAATCTTCTTTTAAGTTATTTGCTATAGGGCCTTTTCCTATAAGCTTACCTTGACTATTGCTTTCAAAATTAATATAACCTAAACCTGATGCTCCATTTTCTCTGGCCCAATTATTTAATTTATCAAAAAAGGACCTTGGTTTTTCCGCTCCAACATTAGCAATAATAACTTTAACTATTCCACCACTTTTTATAATATTTTTAAAAATTTTAAATTCAGACCTATCATCTAAAAATACTTTAGTTATGTCCTTCATAAATAGAGGATTTCTTAAATCAGGTTTATCTGTTCCATATTTATCAATAGATTCCAAGTATGGTATTCTTGGAAATTTTCCAGAAGAAACATTTTTATTAGAAAACTTATTGAAGGTATCATAAATTACTTTTTCAACTACATTAAAGACATCTTCTTGACTACAAAAAGACATTTCTATATCTAGCTGATAAAATTCACCTGGACTCCTGTCAGCTCTAGCATCTTCGTCTCTAAAGCATGGAGCAATTTGGAAATACTTATCAAAACCTGATACCATAGCTAACTGCTTAAACTGCTGAGGAGCTTGAGGAAGAGCATAGAATTTTCCAGGATGCAACCTAGATGCGACAAGATAGTCTCTTGCTCCTTCTGGCGATGATGCTGTGAGAATAGGTGTTTGAAACTCTTTAAACCCTAAAGACATCATAGACTCTCTAATAAATTGTATAATATCACTTCTTAATAAAATATTTTTTTGCATTCTTTTTCTTCTTAAATCTAAAAATCTATTTTTTAATCTTATTTCATCATTGTAATGATCATCACTTGAAACTTGTAAAGGTAGAACATGTGACTTAGAAATAACTTCTAAACTTTCAACTATCACTTCTATCTCGCCAGTATTTATTTTTTTGTTTATAGTTTCTTCTGATCTTAAGATTACCTTACCTTCTATTGAAATTACACTTTCTAACCTGAGTGCCTCTACCTCTCTAAAAAGCGAACTTTTTTGATCAATCACAATTTGGGTAATACCATATTGATCTCTTAAATCAATAAACATTAATCCTCCGTGATCTCTTATAGAGTGCATCCACCCAGATAGTTTAACGGTTTCATTGACATGAGAAGCATTCAATGCTCCACAGTAATGGGTTCTATATTTATTAGTTGTTAACATTACACCTGATTATTTTCAAAAATTAAAATTTACATTAAACAATATAATATTGATTAATTCTTTAATGTAAATTTTTATTTGTTTTTAAATGATAGCTCCTTTGGCCTACTATATTTAATGGACTTTCCTCTACCAGACAAACTAGGATTTGACATGAAATATTCATGAGCAGAAATATTTTCATTTTCATTTTTTATCCTTTTATATTTGCCATTTTTAAACATCATCCATGATTGAATGTTATCCTTTAAGTTAGCAACCATTATTTGGTATAGAATTTGTTTATGTACGGTTCTATTTAATATAGGAACCATCACTTCGTATCTTCTATCAAAATTTCTAGGCATTATATCAGCAGAGGAAATAAAAACTTTTGCATTTCTTGATGGCATACTTAATCCATTACTAAAGCAGTATATTCTAGAATGTTCTAAAAATCTTCCTACTATACTTTTTACACTAATATTATCTGAAATACCTTTTAGGTTAGGATTAAGACAACATACTCCTCTTACTATTAATTCAACTCTTACACCTACTTTACTGGCTTCATAAAGTTTATTTATTATTAATTCATCTATTAAAGAATTACATTTTAACCAAATTTCTGCATTTTTCCCTTGCTTCTTAAACATAATTTCATTGTTTATAAGTTTTAATAAATCGTTTCTAAGGTTATTAGGAGCTACACTTAAGTAATTCCATTTTTTTGGTAACGAATAACCAGTAGCCATATTAAAAAATTTTTGAGCATCCTCTGCCAATTCGGCATTACAAGTGAAAAGAGATAAATCAGTATAGACCTTTGCTGTTACAGCATGGTAATTTCCTGTTCCAAAATGCACATAGGTATTTAAACCTTTTCTTTCTCTTCTTACTACTAAAGAAATTTTTGCATGTGTTTTAAGACTAATAGAACCATAAACAACATGCACTCCATATCTTTTTAAATATCTTGCTACTTTTATATTTACTTCTTCATCAAATCTTGCTTTTATTTCTAATAAAGCTGTTACAGATTTTCCCTCTTCTGCTGCTTCAACTAATGCTTGTATTATATCGTTATTCTCTTTGCTAGTTCTATATATAGTCTGTTTAATAACCAATACTTTTTTATCACGAGCAGCCTGTCTTAGAAATTTTACTACCACATCAAAGCTTTCATATGGATGGTGTATTATCATATCTTTATTACGTATCGCTGCAAAACAATCATCATTAGCATCTTTTATTCTTTCAGGGAATCTAGGCTCAAATTTTTTCCACCTCAGTTTTTTATTGGGCACCCTAACTATGTGATTTACTGAACTTATATCTAAAATATAATCAGAATATATTACATATTTTTCATTTATATTTAAGGAGTTTATTATTAATTTCTTAAGGTCTTTCGGAATGTTCTTACTCATTTCCAATAAAATTTCTCTTCCGTACCTTCTTTTTCTTAATTGGTTTTCATAGGTCGTTACCAAATCTTCGGCTTCATCACTAAACTCTATATCACTATCTCTTATAAGCCTAAAAGTTCCAGCTGAAACTAAGACATAGTTTGGAAATAAAACATCTATACAATTTATAACTAAGTCTTCTGCCTTGATAAATTTGTTAGTATTTTTGATTTTTACAAACTTTTCTAAGCCTTTAGGAAAAGGTATTACCACTTGAATTTTTTCTTTTTTATTTTTTCTTTTAAGGCTAAGAACTAAACATAAGCCAAGGTTTGGTACAAAAGGAAAGGGATGTGCAGGGTCGACTGCAACAGGAGTTAAAAGTGGAAAAACTTCTTTTATGAAATAATTTGATAACCACTTTTTTTCCATATGTTTTAAATGGTTTCTATCACAAACCTCAATTTCCTCCTTTTTGAGTTCAATCAATATTTTTGACCATATTAAATTTTGTTTTGCTTTAATTTCTCTAGATTTCTTAATAACTTCCAATAGGACTTCCTCAGGCATTAAACCATCAATTGTTTCAATAAATACATTACTATCAACTTGTCCTTTTAATCCTGCCACTCTCACCATAAAAAATTCATCTAAGTTTGAACCTGAAATAGATAAAAAGTTCAAACGTTCAAATATTGGTATGCTTCTATTCTCAGCTTCTTCTAAAACTCTACTATTAAACTCAAGCCAGGAAAGTTCTCTATTTATATATTTTAGATCTTTTAAAAATTCCATAATATTATTTTTTCACTACTTAAATTAATTAAAATTTTCAGCATCTATAATTTCTTTTACAAATGGTACTGTAATTTTTTTTTTCTTTTCTAGTGCTATTTCATCTAATTTATTTATTAATTTATTAATTGATGAATAAGATCTTTCCACTCTAGTAATAATGTATTTAAGCACTATTTCACTTAAAAATAAACCTTTATCCTTAGATAGCTTTAATGCTATACCAATTAAAACATCATCTGTAGGAAGCAAAATTTCTGTTTGAGGTAAAGTAAGCAACCTTGATTTTAAATCAGGTAATTTAATTTTCATTTTATTTATACTAACACTCGTAGTAAGAATAATTTTATGTTTATTTTCCTTTAATCTATTAATTATATGTAAAAGAAAGTTATAATTGTAAATACTATGAATGTTTTCAATTATTAAAGAAGATAAATTTAAAATATCTATTTTTTCTAGATTTATATCGTCTGCATTTTTTAACTGCATATTGCTTTTTAATTGCAGTACACTTACAAGATGAGATTTTCCTGAAAGTTTTGGCCCTATAATTATTAATCCTTCCTGTTTCCAGTTCGGATATTTATCAACCCACCTTATTGCTTCTTTATTAGATCTACCAATAATAAAATCATGTCTTTTAAAAGACGGCCTCAATTTTAAAGGTAGTGTTTTTTGCATAATGTAATAGTATTCATTTTTAAGTATAATTTTTTTTAAAAATTAATAAAACAATAGATGTAATTGGTATCGCAAAAATTATTCCAATAATTCCAAATAAAGAACCAAAAATAAAAATCGATAGTAATACAATTAACGGATGTAAACCTAGTTTTTTTCCTATCAAATTAGGCGTTAAAAAATTTGACTCTAGAAATTGGCCTAAACTAAAAATAATTAAAACATAAAGTAAGTAATAAAAGTCTAAATACTGTAAATATGATAAAATACAAGTAATAATAAAGCTAATTATCATACCTAAGAAAGGTATAAATGAAAAAAAGCCTGTAAATAGTCCAATAAAAAGTGAATAATTAAGATCTAAAATATAAAAAGAAAGAAAATAATAAAGGCTTAATAGACTTCCTACTATTAATTGCCCTCGCAAATAAGAATCTAAAATATTATTAATATCTTTTGAATATTTTTTTATTAAAATTTTATATTCTGATGAGAACATACTCTGTATAGATTTTAAGATTTTATTCCAATCTTTAAGAAAATACCATGAAACAATTGGGGTAACTATTAATAAAGTTATTATGTTAAAGATCGCAGTTGAAGAAGAAATAATATTACTTAATGTACTTGTTATAAACTTAGATATACTTGGCCCAAAATTATTAATTAAATCCTTTGAAGGCATTAAAAGAAACTTTTGATGTAAGTAGTCTGTAAATGTTACTAGTTTAGAATTGAGATTATCAATAATTAATGGAAATTCAGCTAAAAAACTTTTTACTTGAATTATTAAAATGGGAAATATTAAAAAAAATATTGTTAAAGTTAAAAAGAAAAATATAAATAACACTATAGAAGAACCAAGAGCTCGTTTAATTTTTTTTCTTTCTAACCAATCAACAAAAGGATCTAACAAATAAGCTACGATTAATCCAATTAAAAAAGGAACAAGAATATCTATGAGATAAATAGATAATAAAAATAAAATACCCACTAAAAAATAAGTGAAAATTTTTTTGTTAAGAAATTTATCCATCTAATTAGAATCTTGAATTTTTATTATTAACTTTTCTTGATTTTTTACAACCTCATAATTATTTTTTTCTAAATCTTCAATTATTAAATCTTCTGATATTATCTTTAATTCTAAAAGTGCTGTCTTATTAGATAAGTTTTTTGGAATGAAAGTGTTTACATTATCATTGTTTAAAAAGAAATTTTTAATTCTAATCCAATCAGTTAATTTTTCAAAGTGTGCTTCTACAAAAATTTTAGTATTTAAATTGTTTCTATCTAAATTTTTTTTTACCCATTCATCATCATAATACTCTGCAAAAATATTTGCTAAATCTAATAAACTTTGATTAAACCTTTTTATGTCTATATTTTCATTATTTTTAACAAATAATTCAGTTTGATTAAGCCCGTTATAGGCTAAGTACTCATAGCTATAATCATCATTATTTTGTTTTAGCTTTACAACTAAAATTAATACATCTTCGGCATTATACTTAATTCCCAACTTTTTTATTTTATAATAACTTAGTTTTATTGCATCTTCAGCGCTTAATGTAATTAGATCATCAACTTCACCAGTGGGCAGTATAAAATTAGTTA
>CACHHO010000003.1 GCA_902579545.1 Rhodospirillaceae bacterium
AATAGGGAAATTTTTATAGATCCAGTAAGATTAATAGATAATAATGGAAAAATGTTAGGAGTTGTTAAACTCAACAAAGCGCTAGAAATAGCTGAAAGTGTTGGCCTTGACTTAGTTGAGGTGTCTCCTCATGCAAAGCCACCAGTTTGTAAAATACTTGATCATGGCAAATTTAAATTTGAAGCTCAAAAAAAAGCAGCAAAAGCAAGAAAGAAACAAAAAGTAATTGACATTAAAGAAGTTAAATTTAGACCAAATATAGATACTAATGATTTTAATATTAAAATGAAAAATGTAGTAAGGTTCTTGTCTTCTGGAGATAAAGTAAAAATTACACTAAGATATAGAGGAAGAGAAATGGCTCATAGAGACCTTGGTATTAAGATACTTAATAAGATTAGAGAGGAAACAAAAACAAATGCAAAAGTGGAACTAGAACCTAAGCTAGAAGGAAGACAAGCAATAATGATATTAGCGCCAGAAGACAAAATAAGTAAGGATAAAATATTAGTAAATAAAACTTGATTTGATTAATAATTTTAATATAGTGTTCATTTACGAGTAAAACTATGCCAAAAATTAAAAATAAAAGTGGAGCAAAGAAAAGATTTTCATTTACTGGTTCAGGAAAAATAAAAATGAATCAAGCAGGGAAAAGGCATGGCATGATTAAAAGAACTAACAAATTTATAAGAAATGCAAGAGGAACAGCAATATTGGCAAAAGCCGATGAAAAGATTATTAAAAGAAACTTTTTAAGAAGCTAAATTAGGAAAGAAAATGGCTAGAGTAAAAAGAGGTGTTACTAAACACGCCAGACATAAAAAAGTATTAGACGCAGCAAAGGGCTCAAGAGGTAGACAAAAAAATACTTTTAGAGCAGCTATTCAGAGAGTAGAAAAGAATAGACAATATGCATATAGAGATAGAAGGAACAAAAAAAGAGATTTCAGAAAGTTGTGGATATTAAGAATAAATGCCTCTTGCCGAGTAAATAATATTAGATATTCGGAGTTTATTCATTTGTTACATAAAAATAATATAGAGATGGATAGAAAAATATTAGCCCATTTAGCATTTAATGAACCAGAAACTTTTAAATCTATAGTTAACCAAATTAGAAAATAATTTATTTGTGCTCTGGAGAGTAAAATAGAAGATATTCTTAAAAAAGGTCATGATACAAAAGCATCAGTCTTTAAAGAGATAGCCTTATTGAAGGACATTGAAAGTCTGGAGCAATTAAAAGTAAAATATATAGGGAAAAAGGGTCTATTTACAAATTTATTGAAGTCGTTAAGTAATCTTGACCAAAAAGATAAAGCGTCAGCAGGAAAAACGTTAAATATTTTAAAAAAAGAAATTGATGAATGTTTTAACGAGAAAAAAAAATTCCTTAGTGATATTGAACTAAATAAAAAACTAGAACACGAAAAGATAGATATTTCCTTGCCCACAAGACCAGAAAAAAAAGGAGGAATACATCCTATTTCAAAGACGATGGATGATATAATATGTATAATGGGGTCACATGGATTTAAAGTAGAAGAAGGTCCTCATATAGAGAATGAATTTTATAACTTTACAGCTTTAAATATACCTGAAGAACATCCTGCAAGACAGGAACATGATACTTTTTATATAAATAAATACAAAAATTTACTAAGAACTCATACATCTCCTGTGCAAATTAGAGTAATGAAAAATATAAAACCACCTATAAAAATTATTGCGCCAGGGAGCACATATAGATGTGATGATGATGCTACTCATTCGCCTATGTTTCACCAAGTAGAGGGTTTAGTGGTAGATAAGAATATTACTATGGCAAATTTAAAGTGGATTATTAAAGAATTGTTAACCACTTTTTTTAACATCGAAGATTTACCTATGAGATTTAGACCATCTTATTTTCCCTTTACAGAACCCTCTGCAGAAGTAGACATTAGGTGCTCAATGGAAAACGGTAAACTAGAAATAGGAAAAGGCAAGGACTGGCTTGAAGTTATGGGATGTGGAATGGTAAATCCTAAAGTATTTAAAAACTGTGGAGTTAATGAGGAAGTTTATAGTGGATTTGCATTTGGACTTGGTGTGGAGAGATTTGCAATGTTAAAGTATGGAATATCAGACCTTAGAATGTTTTATGAAAACGATATTAGATGGTTGCAACACTATAATTTTATACCAAATGGTTTTCCTAGCTTGCTTAGGGGTTTATGATGAAGTTTACACATTCATGGCTAATAGAACACATTAATTACGATATTACTGTTAAAAAAACAGCAAAAGAACTAACAGGTTTGGGTTTAGAAGTTGAACAGTTAGAGGATTTAAATTCTAACTATAATAATTTTGTTGTATGCGAAATTATAAATATATATAAACACCCAAATGCTGACCGCTTGAAAATATGTGAAGTAAGCACTGGAAAAGAAAAGTATAAAGTAGTTTGCGGAGCTGATAATGCTACAATAGGATTGAAGACAATATTTGCACCAAATGGCACATATATACCAGGAACAGATTTTAAATTAGAAAAAAAAAATATTAGAGGCGTTGAAGGTCAGGGCATGCTTTGTTCAGAAAAAGAATTGGGCATGCCTGAAAAAAAAGAAGGTATAATAGAATTGGACCTCAATTTTAAGGTAGGAAACAAACTAAAAGATCATGTAAAAGCTGAAACATTGTATCATATTGGTCTAACACCTAATAGGGGAGACTGTGCATCTATAAAAGGAATAGCTAGAGATTTATGTGCTAAACTTAATCTGGAACTAAAAAAAAGAAATCAAAATAAGTTAATTGGAAACTTTAAAAGTAAAATTTCATGGAGTTTAAAGGGCTTATCTAATCCAGAAGACTGTCCCATAATTTATGGTAGGCATTTCAAAAATATAAAAAATATAGACAGCCCGGATTGGTTACAAAAAAGATTAAAGTCTATAGGTTTAAAGCCAATTTCTGCTTTAGTTGATCTTACAAATTATATTTTGTTCGATCTAGGAAGACCTCTACATGTATTTGATGCCAATAAATTGAAAGGCAACTTGAGTATAGAAGCACTAAAAGATTCAGAAATATTTATGGGTTTAGATAATAAAGAATATAAGCTGCAAAAAGGAGATATAGTAATTAAAGATGATGAGAAAGTAGTAAGTTTAGCAGGAATTATGGGAGGACTTAATAGTTGTGTAGATAAAAACACCAATGAAGCTTTTTTAGAAGTTGCTTATTTTAATGCAAAAAAAATAGCTAAAACCGGAAGTAGGCTTGGAATAGTGTCTGACTCTAGATATAGATTTGAGAGAGGAATAGATATGCAGGGTTTATTAGAAGGTTTAGAGGTTTGTACTAAACTAATTTTAGAAATCTGCGGTGGGTCTTTTAGTGAATTAACTTTCGAGGGAAAGCCTCTTACTAATCATGAACTAGTTAAATATGATCATAGCAGTTTTAAAAAAATTATAGGGTATGACATACCTTTGAAAAAGCAAGAAGACTTAATAAAAAGGCTTTACTTTTCTATTGAGAAAAAAGACAAGAAATATTTATATGTAAGACCACCATCATGGAGGCATGATATAAAAAATAATAATGATATTATTGAAGAAATTCTTAGAATAGACGGATATGAAAATATACCCTTAGAAGGAATGAAAAATATAGAGACAAATAAAAGAATTTTTTCTTCAGAGCAAAATCTTAAAATTAATATTCGTGAATGCTTTTCAAAAATTGGACTTTATGAAGCTGTTACATTTTCTTTTATTTCTGAAAAAAAAATATTTCCAAAAAAAGACATTATCAATAATTTAAAACTAGATAACCCTATTTCTAGTGAAATGAATATTATGAGGAATTCTTTGTTTCCAAATCTATTAGATATTGTAGCAAAAAATTTTTCTAAGGGAATAGACTCAACGGAGATTTTTGAAATAGGGTATATTTTTAGTGGTACAGAAGCTATTCAGCAGAATGCTCAAACAGCTTTAGTGATTAGTGGTTATGAGAACAAGAAAACCTGGCATTATAAGAGGAGGTTCTTTGACTTCTTTGATATTAAGTCATATTTTTTCAAGTTTTTAAATGAAATAGGAGTTCATAAATTTAAAATAGATAGAAGTAAAAACTCTTGGTTTCACCCTGGAATATCGGCAGATCTTTTTTTTGAGAAAAAAAAAATTGCAAGTTTTGGAGAACTTCATCCTGCATTGAAGTCAACTTTTAAAATTAAACATCCTACATTTCTAGGGCAAGTTAATATGGATCAAATTACTAAAAGTTTAAAAAAAACGCCATTAAAAGAGCATCTAATCCTATCACCTTACTTAAAGCTAAAAAAGGATTTAGCATTTATACTTCCACCAGAAAAAACCGTAGAAGAATTGATTGTATCAGTTAAGGAGGCTAATAAAAGTATTGGAGAAGTAGAAGTTTTTGATGTATATAAGCACAAAGACAGCAAAGATTTATCTGTAGCTCTTGAAATAGAGTTTATTCAAAAAGAAAAAACTCTTAGTTCTGAAGATATAAATATTTTAATGAATCAAGTAATAAAAAATGTTGAAAGTAGTATTGGAGCAAAGCTAAGGTCTATTTGATCTATTAAACACTATGAAAGCTATTAATATAAAACAAAAACCATTAAGAAAAAAAAAGTTGAAGTTAAAAATTTTTAGAAAAAAGTCATAAATGTTTATATTAAAATAAAAAAAATTTAAGTTTCTCTCAGCATAATTTTGAAAACCTATAAGGCTATTTGAATGTATATTGTACCAAAAACTTCCTAGAGTAATGTTTTTAAAAAGAACACTTAACAAAAAAAATAGATTAGCTACTAAAGTTATATATAATACTATATTTTTTTTTATAATCATGTTTATATTTTATATTAAAAAAACTACAATTTGAATAAAATAGGAGAGGTGGCCGAGCGGTCGAAGGCGCACGCCTGGAACGCGTGTATGCGAGCAATCGTATCGAGGGTTCGAATCCCTCTCTCTCCGCCACAAAATCTATTAAGAGGAAATATCGTTAGCAAACTTAGAAATAAAATCAGAAAGACTTTTTTTTGATGAATTTAAAGAAACTTTTTGATTTACTATAAGAGAACCTCTTTTAGCTTCGTATATCTTAAGGTTAACAAAACTATTTTCTTGTTCTTTGAATATTATTCCATTTATTACAAATGATGCATCCGATTCTGTAGCTATTAGCATGACCTCAGGAGGATTAAGGTTTTCGGAACCTTGCGGAGTATTTACAACTCTAATCGTGTTAGCTTTGGATAAATTATCTTTAATTAATAAATTTATTTCTTCAATTTCTTTTTTATCAAAAACAGCAGATTGATTTTGAAAGTCCATTAAAGCAATAACTATTTTCCCATCACTTGGGAGTTCCTTCTTATCAATTCCTACTTCTTGATTTGTTCTAAAATTTTCTAATACACTTTTTGAGTTGTCCGTATATTCAATTTTTTCAGAAGACCTATTCATGTAAAAATAAAAACCAGGAATAATTAATAGTAAAACTAGAACAGAAGCAACTATATGTTTTTTATAAAGAGTTAAAATTGAATCTTCACCAATTTTAGTCTCAGCTTCTTGGATGTTACTAATATATACTTTAATTTTCTTTGAAATGTTTTTAAGTTTTTTTTCACCTAAACTTTTAAATTTTATATCAACTTTATCAACGACCTCTTGGTATACTTTCTCTGAAATAGTAATTTCTCCTACTGAAGATATTGACTCTAATCTTGCGGCTATATTTACATTATCACCATATAAATTATTATCTTGAATCATTATATCTCCAAGATTAATTCCGATTCTAAATTCTATAAGAATATTATCCTTTATTTCTTGAGCTTTTTTTGTAACTTCTCTTTGTATATTAATTGCAGCATCCATTGCGTCAACTGGACTTGCAAATTCGGCCATAATAGAATCGCCAGCTGTAGAGAATATTCTCCCATGCAATTCATTTATAATCTTATCAGTTAATTTTCTTGTTTCTTTTAGTCTGAATAAAGTTAATTTTTCATTAGATGCCATTAACTTGCTGTAGCCCACTACATCAGCAGCAAAAATAGCGGCCATTTTTCTAGTCGCACCTTTATTATTATTATTGTTCTCATCAAGAACATATATATTTTTATTTTTTCCTGTATCAGACATGTTAATTTAATATTGTATAATTTTTCTAATTAATTAAAAGAAGTTTTTCATTATGATTTCTATTGTACTATACCAACCAAAAATACCACCAAATACAGGTAACATCATGAGATTATGTTTTAATACAGGAGCTCTTCTGCATATAATAGGACCTGCAGGGTTTCCTTTAGATGAAAAGTCATTGAAAAGGGCTAGAATGGACTATTTCAATAATATCAAACCCATTATTCATGAAAGTTTTGAATCTTTCATGATAGAAAATGAAGAAAAAAATATATATGCAGTATCTAAATTTGGTAAAACTGTGTACAGTGAAATCATTTTTAGTGATGATGTATATCTCTTATTTGGATCGGAAACAAAAGGGTTACCAGTTAAAATACTTAATTTATTAAAAAATAAATCAATAAAAATACCTATGAGGAATAGTAGTAGAAGTCTAAATTTAAGTAACTCAGTTTCTATAGTAGTTTACGAGGTTTGGCGTCAACTAAAATTTAGTGGCGCCAAATTGTGAGATGCTATATATATAAATATAAATATTAATGGGAGATCGACAATGTTATCAAGAAATTTTTTAATTGTTATTTATGTTTTGAGTTTGATTTTAGTATCCTGCTCAAATGACAATAGTACAAAGAAGTCATCTAGTGAAAGTATAGAAGAAAAAAAAGTTAGATGGAAGATGGCTAGTACATTTGCTGCAAATCTAACTCAATTAGGATCATCAGGAGTGAGATTCTCAGAACAAATAGAAAAAATTTCTGGTGGTAATATTAAAGTAAAATTTTTTGATCCCGGTGCATTAGTGCCCGCACTTGAAATTTTTGATGCAGTTTCCTCTGGCTCTATTGATGCTGGTTGGTCTACTCCTGGCTATTGGGCAGGCAAAGTTCCTGCTTTACCTCTTTTTGCTGCAGTACCTTTTGGTCCTTCAGCACAAGAATATATTTCATGGATATATTATGGAGGGGGTAAAGAATTATTTGAAGAAATTTATGCTAAACACAACATTAAGGGGATAATATGTGGAGTTGTTCCACCAGAGGCATCAGGTTGGTTTAGAAAAGAAATTAAAACAGTTGATGATCTTAAAGGTATGAAGATGAGATTTTTTGGACTAGGCGCAAAGGTAATGGAAAAAATAGGAGTATCAACTCAGTTAATTGCTGGAGGAGATATATTTCCAGCACTGGAATTAGGTACAATTGATGCTACTGAATTCTCTATGCCTGCAGTAGATTTAGATTTAGGTTTTTATCAAGTTGCTAAACATTATTATTTTCCTGGATGGCATCAACAGTCCACTTTATTTGAATTAATGGTGAATATGGATAAGTGGAATAATTTGTCTGATACGCAAAAAGTTCAAATAGAAACAGCTTGCGGAGATAATATCAGGAATGGTATCGCTGAAGGAGAAGCTATACAGGTTGAAGCTATAAATACCCTTAAAAGTAAAGGTGTTAAAATACACAGATGGAGCCAAGAAATTCTTGATACATTAGAAAGTGCTTGGTTAGAAGTAGTTGATGAAGAAAGTGCCAGAGATGAGGATTTTAAAAGATCTTGGGAATCATTAAGTACCTTTAGAAGAAATATAGAAACATGGAAATCATTAGGATATTTAGACTAATTAGTTTTACATAGTTAGTGTTTAAAAAAAATAATATATCTAACTTTGGACTAATATTTGGTATATTTCTTTTTTCAATTTTTTTTTATACTAGTCCTCCTAAGGATCTTGAATATGTAGCATGGGTAACTGCAGGGGTAGCAGTTCTTATGACTGTATGGTGGGTTACAGAGGCTGTTCCAATTTATGCAACAGGGCTAGTGCCATTGGTATTATTTCCAATTCTAGGGCTTTTTGAACTTAAAGAGGTTTCTAGTTCGTATGCTCATCCATTAGTATTGTTATTTTTAGGTGGCTTTATAATAGCTTCTGCTATGGAAAGCAGTGGTTTACATAAACGTATTGCGTTAAAGATATTAAGTTTTTCAGGAACTAGTCCTAGTAAGATTATAGCAGGTTTTATGTTTTCTACAGCAATATTAAGTATGTGGGTTAGTAATACTGCATCAACTATAATGATGCTACCTATTGCAATGTCTGTAATAAATATTTTTTATAATAAAAATAATATAAATAAAAATAATTTTGCTATTCCTCTACTTTTAGCAATAGCTTATTCTGCTTCAATAGGTGGTTCAGCAACTTTGATAGGAACACCAACTAATATAATGTTAGCTAGTATATTGAGTGATAGTTATAATTATCAAATAAGTTTTATTGACTGGTTCACGATAGGTTTTCCTATAGTACTAGTTTTATTACCTATAGTATGGATATTTTTAAGTAAAGTTATCTTTAGAGTTTCTTCACAAAAGTCAAAAGCATTAGAGAAAACCTTACTGGATTTAAATAAAAAAATTGGAAGAGCTAGCAAAAAAGAGAAAATTGTAGCTTTAATTTTTCTTTCAACTGCCTGCTTATGGATATTTAGAAAGTTAATTAATGAAAGTTTAGGCTTTACACTAAATGATACATCTATTGGTATACTGGGAGCCTTATTGCTATTTATCATACCAACGGGTAATAATGAAAGGGCTTGTAGCTGGAATACAGCAAACAAAATTCCTTGGGGAGTTTTGTTTTTGGTAGGAGGAGGAATAGCACTTTCAAAAGCTTTTAAATCTTCTGGTTTAGCAATGTGGATAGGATCTTTTTCAAATTATTTATACGGGTTTGATGTATACTTTTTAATCTTAATTTCAGTTTTAGTAATTATATTTTTAACAGAACTTAACTCTAATACTGCAACAGTAGCAACATTTACACCTATACTAATAATTTTTGCGCTCGGGCTTGAAGTAAATCCACTATATTTTGTTATACCTACAACCATAGCTGCAAGCTGTGCATTTATGCTTCCTATAGCAACTCCCCCAAATGCAGTAATATTTGGGAGCGGGGAAATAGACATTAAAAACATGATTAAAGCAGGCTTAGGGTTAAATTTAATTTCTATTCTGGTAGTATCCAGTATGAGTATATTAATTTTAAATTTAATTTTCGGTTATGAAATTATGAGTATACCTAGTTGGATAAGTAGTAATCAATTTAATAACTAGAGTTAATTTTTTTAATAAAATCCTTAGCTATTTTCATACATAAAATAAACTCAATCAATAAAGAGCATACTAAACTACCAATTAAACTGTTTTGTAAAAACGGAAGCGCCATAATATAACATTCAATTAATCCATTAAAATTATTTTTATAGAGATCACCCAAAAGCCAAACGCCAAAGTTTGAAATTATAAAAAATAATATACAGCTAAAGAAAACTCCAAAAAATCTAAAATAAAAATTTTTGAAAAATTTTGAAATAAATCCTATTAATAACAAACTGATCCAAGTAAAAAATACTAATTGATGCAATTCAATAATAATATCACTTAAAATGAATGCTGCTAGAGCAATTATTATAAATTTAACTCCAAATAAAGCAGGTAGGTAAAATGCTAAAGCAATAGTAGAAGTAAAGTTTGGTGGATGAGGAATTAATCTAGTTACAAGTATGGAGATAAAACTTATAAGTATAAAGTTTTTAAGAAAGGTGTTTTTCATTATTAATTTATACAATATTTTTTATTAAATCTCACTTCTTAATTTGTTAATTTTAATCCTATGTAAAATGACATATCAGGACTTTTATAACCCAGATTTTCAGAAGTGCCACCACCTCTATTAACTATGTTTTTCCTGTTAAGTAAGTTTTCAATTTTAATAATAGCTTTAGTATTTTCTTTAATAAAATAAGATGCTTTTAAATTTAACGATTTATAGACAGGTAATTCATTATATTTTGTATCTTTTGCTTTATTTTGGAATAGAAAAGAGGTATCTAGAGTCAAGTTATTCGTTGGAGCCACATTTAAAAATAATGAAACTTTATCTTTTGGTACAAGTGTAACACTATCTCCATCATTCTCTTTAGCGTTTGTTTTTGTATAATTTAAACTTGTAGAAAAACTATCTGATACTTTACTTTTTATTCTTGTCTCTAATCCGTTTGATTTTAAATTAGAAGAGGTTTGTCTGTACTTTAATGAGGAATATGTAATTATATCTTCTACTTTGGTTTCAAAAAGTCCAATATAAAAGTTGGTAGCAAGTGGTTTGAAAGTAGTTTCAAAGCCAAGATCATATGTCAAAGAAGTCTCAGGTTTTAAATTAGTATTTCCATAGTCACTATATAATTCATAGGGAGTAGGAGTTCTATAGCCGGTACCAATACTTGCTCTTAAAATGTACCTTTCTAGTGACCTATGATTAATTTGCATTCTTGCAGTATCAAAGTTGCCATAATTATTGTCATACTCTCTTCTACCTGAAATATCTAAATTAGTATTTATAGTAGGCTCTAATTTAAATTCAGTAAAAATAGAATATATGTCTTGATTAGCTAATTTACCATTCATATCAGCACTCTTTTTTATATAGTCAATACCAAATAAATTTTTTGCTAACATATAATCGCTGGATATTAGGTATTCAAATTTACTTTTTCTTCCATCATATTCATATCTAGAACCACTGGCATTTATTCGTGAGGTATAAGTAGGCTGAAAAGTAAACTTTTGATTTATTTGATCGTTATAGTGAACTATATCAAATAATATAGCTCTAGTTTTATCATATCTATAGTGCACCAAACTATCACCAGGATAAGAATAATTATTATCATAATCATTATGTTGATTATAAAATCTTCCTCTAAAGTTAATTTCTGTACTTTCTGTAATTCTAAAATTAGTTAAAAAATTAGATCCGTATAAGTAATAACCATCTTTTTCTAAAGGTGCTAGTCCTGTATCTTGGAATGAATTATAACCATTTGATCTTTCTGAATCTAAGTTAAAAGTTAAACTAATATCGTTATTTAAAAATTTCAAGGAATGGGAGTTTTTAAAAGTTCCGTAGGAACCTCCCTCTAAAAAATGTTCTTCAGTTAAACCTAATTTTTGTGTAGTAGCAGAATTGATAGACACCACTCCACCTACTGCATCTCCACCATAAAGAGTACCTTGTGATCCATTTAATATTTCTATATTATCTAAATTAAAGTTGCTAATATTATCAATATAAGTAGGTTCTTCCTGAGTAGAAGTTATATCCGATAAATCCATCCCATCTACTAATACCTTTATGTACTTTCTTGCCAATCCTCTGTTGAAATAACTTGGATCAGTTCCTTTATTACCTTTGGTAGCAATAGAAAAACCTCCAAACTCTTGTAGCAAACCACTAACAGTAGTAGATGCTGATCTATCAATTTGTTGTTTTTCAACTAACAGTACAGAAGCACCTGTTTTATCTAACTGTAAAATAGACTTATTGGGAGAAACTACAATTTCACCCAAGTTTTCATTAGCTAAAATTGCTTTACTTACAAAAAAAATCAAATATAAAGTAAAGTAAATAATAATACGCATAGTACATCCTTTCAATGTAGTTTAAAAAAATGTCCATGAACGATATTTATCGCGCTTTATACGCATCCTCCGACGTAAAGCTACAGACTATACTTGGCAGGTTTCCTGGCTAAAAGTATTTGTGTTAACTCACCTTCCCAGTGAACCAGTGGTATAGAGCTAACTAAACTTTTTACAGTTGCGGAGACAGCTTAGGATTTCACCTAATTCCCTTTTACTTTTGTATTAACAAAACACCAAATACGAAGTAAGCTTAAAGCATAAATGCTACTTACTCAACTTTTTTTTAATAATTTTATAAAAAAATTTTTTTTGAAAAGTCCAAAAATACTTGAACTGCCCAAAAAGCGTTCCAACTAATAAAAGTATAATTTGGTAAACTGGAAATATTATTAAAACATTAACAGCAAATCTTAAAATATTATTTTGAATGTAGTGATCATAGTTTAAATATTTTAATATTGGATTTGAAACAAAAACAGAAAGACTTCCACTAATTGCAAAAACTATAAAAACCACAGTAAGTTGGTATAAACTATTAGTCCTAAATATATTATGAAGTCTCTTAATAAAAATTATTTTACTCCAGAAATAATTTTTATGTGATCAATCATAGCCATCATTCCTACTTGTCTTCTAGCAGAAAGGCTAGGTCCTAAACCTAGATTATTAACTATGTCATGCTTTAAAGCTTTTATTTCATCATTAGTTAAACCGGAAAGAGATTCGGTGATTATTTTTACTAACCCTTTTACAATAAGAGCATCACTGTCGCCATCAAAAAAATTCTTATTATTTTGTCTTTCATATTTAATCCATACTTGTGCAAGACAACCTGACATTTTATTTTTTTCTATTTTGTCTTTTGCATTTAGAGAGCCCATTTTTTTTCCTACATCTATCAGGTACTCAAATTGTCCTTCTTCTCCTTCCAATTCTAAAATAGTTCTCAAATTTTCAGCATGTTTGTCAATTTTTTCAATCATAATTACCTAATTTAACTTATATACGATAATAATAGAAAAAGTATTCTTTTTTTTTAATATTTTGTCTTTTTTATATGGAGATATTAAGTTTAATACTTTTATAGATGATTTTATTAATCTATCTGAGGCATTGGTTTTAGTACCAATTTTGATATTATCAATTATTCCATTGAGTCCTATAGAAAATATCAATTCAACTGATCCTTGTTCTCTTTTTCTAATGGAAACTCTAGGATAATTTTCAGTTGCTTTTTTTTGAATAAGTAACTTAAGTTCATTATTATATTTATTAAGTAATTCAGCTTCTCTATCTGTAAAATCACTTGTAGTTAGTTTATCATTTATTTTATTTTTATTATTTTTATTTTCTTCACCTTTTAAATTACTTTTAATGGCATTTTTTTCATCTTGTTTTCTAGGCTGATTTTTTTCAATATCAAGATTCTTATTTTTTTTATCTTTTAATTTTATTTCTTTATTTGTAACTGAAGTTTTTTTTTCAACTGTAGTATCTATTAAATTTTCTTCTTTTTTTAAGGGTTTTGATTCTCGTTCAATTGTCTTAGAGACCTCTTTTATGGGTTTAGTTTTTTTTACTTCTTGAACATCATCATAATATTCTTTTTGATTAGTATTATTATTATTTTGTGAAAAAGTATGCAAATTTATGTTGATAACCTTATTGTATATTTGTTTGGGTTTATCTAACTCTACAAAGTAAATAAATAATAAAATTGATATTGAGTGTAGCAATAATGAGAAAGCATAATTAATATTTTTTTTAATCACATTATTAAATTATTTAGGACTAGGTAGCATGAAATTTACCATTTTATATTAGCGCCTATGAAAATAGATAATGGTTGTCCAGGTGATAAAAAATTAGGATCCAGTGCACCTACAGCATCATCTCCAGCACCACTATCACCCAATTCTGATATAGGAACGTTGACTTCTGAAGAGCTGGCTTCACCCAAAACACCCATAGTTTCATATTCGCTATTTAGTAAATTGTCAACTCTAGCAAAGAAGGTTACATTATTGCTAGGTTGAAATTTGGTTTCTAAGTTAAATATTAAATAAGGACTAGTTTTATTCAGTTGGTTAGATTCATCGCCACGCAAATAAACTCCTGTTGCGCCAACAGCTCCTAATGAAATATTAATGTTATTGTCGATGCCATATGTTGTTTTAGCGTTAATTTTATGCAGTGGCATCCCAGGAATAATATCGCCTGCCTCTATATCATTTGAACCATTTGGATGATTAGCAGCCGGAAGAGTGTGTGCTGACTGAAAGGTAGCTTTTAAATATGAATAATTAATAAAAGATGATTTTAGTCCTTTTTTAGAATTAGTTTTATCTGCCTTTAAGGAAATATCTAACCCTAATCTATTAGTTTTTCCAAAATTTTTAAAATATCCTGATGAAAGTCCGGTTCCTGAACTTACAAAAAGTATATCCTCAAAGTTTTGTGAGAAATGACCTATAGTATCCCAATTTATAGAATAGTTTGATTTGGTAAAATTTCCTCTTGCTCCAAATTCTGTTCCCCTTGTTATAACTTGTTCTAATGGCGGGTCAGCAACAAAAGCATTAGGAAGCCTACACGGTGCTGCTGGGTCAGCACAACTTAGTTCTACTGGAGAAGGAGCTCTATTAGCTTCCCTGTAATTAGCTAATATTGAAAAATCACTATTGTATTTATAAACAAATCCTAAAGAAGGGTTTACTCTGAAATACCTATGATCACCATTAATGAAAGCAGTTCTTGTATATGTGCTGGTTTTAAAGTTATCTATTAATTCAACAAATGCTAAATTAGCTCTAACAGAATTATTAATTGTTAGTTTATCATTGAAATTAAAATTATCACTAGCATAAAGACCGTAGAGGTTTAGCTTTCCTGTTACTTCAGCTGGACCTACATCTCCTCTTTCAGTGTCATCTGGATCGTTTCCTGCTCCGGCATGTTCTTGTTCAGCAATTAATTCTATAGGGTTTCCATCACTATTATATAAAGGTGTAACGGTTCTTTCATTTGTAAGAGTTCCTAGAAAGCCCTGAGATCTAAAAAATGTTTCTGCTTGGTCGTAAGAAAAACCAACAGCCAATTTGTGTTCTTTAGACCTATAATTAATAAAAGAGTCATATTGTACTGCTCCACCAAATGTTTTAGTAGTAGTATAGGTTTTGTTTAAAAGACCGTATTTTCTTATACTGTCGTTAGATTCTATAGCATTACCATTTTGATCTAAAATAATCCCATAGTCACCTGCAGAATTATCTTCTCCACACAATGGAGCGTCATCAAAACTATAATCACTTTTTAATTCTGCAGCGTCAGCTGCTGAGTCCTCAGCACATTCTTCTGCATCTACTTCATCAGCATTATAAGTAGTTCTATATAATCTTTTATAATAAAAGTTAGTAGAAACTATTGAATCATTTTCATTGTAAAAGTTTGAATTACCATAAAACAGACTCATTTTGTTAGATGTCTTGTCAGGCCATGTGAATACAGCTTCCCTATTTTCTTGAAGTAGCTCTATAGGTGATACACCATTGCCATTTAGATCGGTTTGACCTCCAAGAAAGTAAAGGTTTAAATCAAATTTATCTTTTTCAAGTCCATAGTTTGTAAAAAATCTATTTATTTCACCATCACTGTGGTTTCTCCAGCCACCATCTCTTTCAATTTCAATGGAGGTATAAGTACCAAATGTATCAGTGCCATAGCCATATTCCATCAGTTCAGAAGTAAAATTAAAAGAACCATACTTATTAGTTGTATTTACAAATTCTGAATTTTTATAATCTAAACCTTTCTTGGTAGTTAGAGCTAATGATCCCCCTAAAGCATTTAAGCCAAAAGCAGGATTTGAGCTCATCAAATCAATTTGTTTGATAGCATTTTCTGGAACTAGTTCCCATTGAACAGTATCACCAAAGCTTTCGTTGATTCTAATACCATCTAAATAAACAGATAAACCTTGAGATTCTCCTAAAAGGGGAGAAGCTGTAAAACCTCTATAATCTACATTTTTTTGGAATGCTCCATTTTGAACATCTTTTACAGAAACTCCCGAAAAATTTTCGTTCATTAAGTCAGTAATGGTTTTAGTTAAATTTTCCTTAATATCTGATTCATTTATTTTCTGGGTCGTGTTGGGCACATTTTTTCGGTCTATCATGATGCCTGGTAAAGGAGAGGATCCAATTACATCTACTGTTCCAAGTTCTTCTTGAGCAATAAGCTGAGATAAAAATAATAGTTTTAAAAAAAATATCATAAATAACATGTTTTATCCATTATTAAAAAATATTATAATATATATAGGAAAATCTTATAATTAGTCAAGGCTTATATTTTAGTAGGGTTATCTATTCCTTCATATACTATTTCAGGATCAAATGATTTTTCTTTTTCTGTAAACTCAAGCTGTAATTTATTTTCTGAAATCTTAATTTTTCTATAAAAGCAACTTTTGTAGCCAACATGACATGAAGCTTTTTTCCCACCTTTAGTTGGAATACCTAAAGATACTACAAAAATAATTGAATCTTGATCATCATCGATATAAATTTCATTAATTTTATGTGTCATACCGGATATTTCACCTTTTAACCAAATAGCCTTTCTGCTTCTTGAGTAGTAATGAGCTTTATTGGTTGCGATAGTTTTTTTTAAAGCTAAATCATTCAAATAAGAAACCATTAAAACTTCTTTTGTTTCATTTTCCACTGTAACACAAGGTATTAACCCTTCATCATTAAACTTAGGTGAAAGTAAAGTTCCTTCTTCAATCTCTTTAATACTTTTTCTATTTTCAAATATAATTCTATCTAAATTTATTTTCATATTTTTAGCTATTTTAAAGGTTAATTGTAATTATTTACTAAAAGTGATAATAATATATGAAAATTAATAAAAAATACATAAATAATAATATGAAACACAATAACACTTTAAAAGAAGATTTGATTAATAAAAGTAAACCTAGTGAAGAAGAGGCTAAAGAAGCGGTAAAAACATTAATAGCTTGGGCAGGAGATAATCCGGATAGAGAAGGATTAATAGAAACCCCAAAAAGGGTAATTAATGCCTATAAAGAATTTTTTGAAGGATATACTTCAGACCCAGATAAAATACTATCAAAAACTTTCGAAGAGGTTGCAGGCTACGATGAAATGGTAGTTATAAAAGATATTAGACTGGAGTCTCATTGTGAACATCATATGGTACCTATCCTAGGTAAAGCACATGTAGCTTACATTCCTGATAAAAGAGTAGTTGGCATCAGTAAACTTGCAAGAATTGTAGATTGCTATGCAAAAAGACTACAAACTCAAGAGACAATGACAGCTCAAATTGCCGGATGTATTCAAAGAGTTTTATTGCCAAAAGGAGTTGCAGTAGTGGTTGATGCTGCGCATCAATGTATGACCACAAGAGGAGTCCATAAAGCTACAACTAGTACAATTACAAACAGAATGTTGGGCTTGTTTAGGACTGATCCAAGAACTAGAATAGAATTCATGAATTTTATAGGTAAAAACTAAGACAGAGTAATTGATTAAAAAACCTAAATTTATAATCAAGTCAAAATTACCTATAATTTTAGCTTCAAAATCTGAGACTAGAAAAAAAATGTTACTTCAAACAGGAATAATATTTAAGCGGGTGACTTCTAAAATAGATGAAGAAGAAATTAAACTTACTATGAAAGTAAAAAATATTAATAATTTAGCAAAAAGGTTAGCAGAAGCAAAAGCCTTAGATGTTAGCAAAAAAAATAAAGGCGCTTATGTGATAGGTGCTGATCAAATTTGTGTTGGCCAAAATATAATATTCAGCAAACCAAAACATAAAGAAAAGGCACTCAAGCAGCTAATAAAACTTAATGGGAGAATTCATAAACAAGTAAGCGCAATATGTATATGCTACAATAAAAAAATACTCTGGAGTTATACCGAAGTAGCAAAAATGAAAATGAGAAAACTAAGCATAGCATCCCTAAAAAGATATATTGAATGTGATTTACCATTAAATTCCTGCGGATCTTACAAGTTTGAAGCTAATGGGAAATACTTATTTTCAAAGATAGAGGGCAATACCAGTGCTATTATGGGTTTGCCTCTTCTTCCTTTATTAAATGAGCTACATAAAAATAATGTAATAAGTTATGTCTAAATTATATATATATGATTCTATGCAAAATAAAAAAGTTGTTTTTGAGCCTTTAGACACCCAAAACATAAGAGTTTATGCATGCGGTCCTACAGTTTATGACTATGCACATATCGGTAATGCTAGAATGGCAGTGGTTTTTGATACTTTGATAAGGTTATTAAGATATTTATTTCCAAAAGTTACATATGTTTCTAATATCACTGATATTGATGATAAAATAATAGAAAGAAGTAACCTAGAAAAAGTATCTACAGAAAGTTTAACTAATAAGTTTTCTAAGATTTATAACAGGGATATGAAAATGTTGAATGTTCAAGAACCTGATTACCAACCAAAAGCAACTGAATATATTGATGAGATGATACAAGCAATAGCCAAGTTAGAAAAAGAAAAGTATGCATATTTTTCTGACGGACATGTTATGTTCAATGTTAATAGTTTTAAAAGCTACGGTGCACTTTCTTCTAGAAAGCAGCAAGAACAAATTGCTGGAAGTAGAGTAAAAGTTTCAAGCTATAAAAAAAATCCAGAAGACTTTGTTTTATGGAAACCGTCTAAAGACAATGAGCCTTTTTGGAAATCTCCATGGGGACGGGGCAGGCCAGGATGGCATACAGAATGTTTTGTGATGGCGACAAAAATTCTTGGTACACCTTTTGACATTCATGGAGGAGGGCTTGATTTGAAATTTCCTCATCATGAAAACGAATTAGCACAAAGCTGTTGTTTTAGCGGAAACTTAGATAATAAAAAAAGTTATGCTAAATATTGGATGCATAATGGTTTTGTTACGGTAGATGCTGAAAAAATGTCAAAGTCTTTGGGCAATATCAAGTTAGTCAAAGACTATTTAAATATTTATAATGGAGAAGTAATAAGGTTATCACTATTAAGTGCTCATTATAGAAGCCCTCTTAACTGGAGTGAAGAAGTTTTACTCCAGTCAAAAAATATACTGATGAAATATAATAAAATTTTAGATGCATTAAAAAATTTAGTTATTATTAAGAATACAAAAGAAAATAAAATAATTATTGAGATTGAAAAAGCTTTATTAGATGACCTTAATATATCCAAAGCATTTAGTATTTTAGATGCTAGTGTAAAGGAAATTAATAAAAAAAATGAAATAGAAAAAAAATATATTAAAGAGGCAATTGAATTTCTGGGAGAAATTGTTGGTATTTTTATTGCAAGAGATGATTTAGCTTCAAGTAAAAATAAAAAAAATTTAAACCTTAATGAGATCAATATCTTGATAAAAAAAAGAAATGAAGCTAGAAAAAATAAAGATTATAAACTAGCTGATGAGATGAGAAATAAATTACTTACTATGGGTGTGGAGATAGAAGATCATCCTGAAGGAACTAAATGGAAGGAAATTTAAGTAAATAATGAAAAAGAATGATTATATAAAAATTACTTTTCCTGATGGAGCAATTAGAAATTTTGTTTCTGGTTCTAGCGGAATGGACATAGCAAAAAGTATCTCAAAGTCATTATTAAAAAAGGCAATTGCTATTGAGGTTAATGGAGAAGAAAAAGATCTTTGTGAGGGTATAAGAGAGGATGCTAAAATAGCAATTTTGACATTAGATAGTAATAAAGGGCTAGATATTATGAGGCATACACTTACTGCACAGGTTTTGGCAAAAGCGCTCAAGAACCTTTATCCTGATGTTAAGCTTGCAATTGGTCCAACTATAGAAAATGGTTTTTACTATGATTTCGAATTGGATAGATCTATTACTATTGAAGACTTTCCAGTTATTGAAAAGGAGATGAAGAAAATAATTTCTAATGGTAATGATATAGAAAAAATTTATAAATCAAAAAAGGATGTAATTGAACTCTTTCAAAGTAAAAACGAGACTTATAAAGTAGATATTATAAAAAGGGCTAATCAGGAAAATGATTTTTCAATTTATTGTCAAAAAAATACTGACTTCATTGATTTATGTATTGGTCCTCATCTGCCTAATTTAAAACATATAGGCTCATTTAAACTTACTAAGGTATCGGGTGCTTATTGGAGAGGTGATTCAAGTAATAAAATGTTACAAAGAATTTATGGTACAGCTTGGAAGAATGAAAAGGACCTCAATAGCTACTTGGATATGCTAGCAGAAGCTGAAAAAAGAGATCACAGAAACTTAGGCAAAAAACTAGACTTATTTCATTTTCAAGACGAAGCTCCCGGTGCTGTATTTTGGCACCCAAAAGGATGGATGTTATTTCAAAACTTAATAAATTATATGAGAAAAAAACAAGATGAAGCTGGATATCTAGAAATAAATACACCGGAGATCTTGGACAAAAGTCTATGGCAGAAATCAGGACATTTAGAAAAATTTGGCGAAAATATGTTTACTACTACTACTCAAGATCACAAAGAATACGCAATTAAACCCATGAACTGTCCTGGTGGAATTCAAGTATTTAGACAAGGGCTTAAAAGTTACCGAGATTTACCATATAAAATTGCCGAATTTGGAAAAGTTCACAGATATGAGCCTTCTGGAGCACTTCATGGACTCATGAGAGTAAGGGCTTTTACACAAGATGATGCTCACATTTTTTGCACGGAGGAACAAATTGAAGTAGAGTGTGTGAAGTTATGTAATTTAATTATAGAAATTTATAAAGATTTCGGATTTGATAATATTGTAATTAAATATTCTGATAGACCTAAAAAAAGGGTTGGAAGCGATAATATTTGGGACAGATCAGAAACAGCACTTCTAAACACTATCAAGAATTTGAACCTTCCTTATGAGTTTAATCCTGGGGAAGGAGCATTCTATGGACCAAAGCTGGAATTTGTTTTAAGAGATGCAATTGGAAGAGACTGGCAATGTGGAACTGTTCAAATAGATCTTAATTTACCTGAAAGATTAGATTGTAGCTTTATTAATAGTAATGGAATAAAAGAAAGACCTGTTATGATACATAGAGCTCTTTTTGGCTCATTAGAGAGATTTATAGGCATACTCATAGAGCATTATGCCGGTAATTTACCTGTTTGGTTAAGCCCAACAAAAGTTGTTGTTACAACCGTTACTGAGAAATGCAGTGACTATGCTAATGAGGTTTTCAAATTTCTTAGTAGTAGTAATATTAAAACAGAGATTGATTTAAGAAATGAAAAAATAGGTTATAAAATTAGGGAACATAGCAATAGCAAGACACCAATCATCATCATAATTGGAGAAAAAGAAAAAGAGAATAATACAGTTTCAGTTAGAAGGTTAGGAAGCAATGATATTGAGACTTTATCACTTGAAGAATTTGTTATAGTAACTAAAAGGCAATTAAGAGAACTATGTTAAAATTTTTACTAATATTTATAGTTAGATCTTATCAACTTTTGATATCACCTCTTTTAGGTAACAACTGTAGATATTTTCCTACCTGCTCTAACTATGCAATACAAGCTCTTAAAGAACATAATATATTTAACGCAATAAGACTGATAATATTACGAATTTTTAAATGTAACCCTTGGGGAGGAAGTGGAATAGATCTGCTTCCTAAAAGAAATGCTAAAAATAAAGACTAAGTGTGGCATAGAAAAGTATAAAATGCTTAAAAAGAAAAAAGGTTTTTTTAGTAAATTTAGATTACAATGGTTTCTATTGATTGGAGGGCTAAGAGATGTTTTTAAAAAGTAAGAAAAAAATTTTTATTTTTGAAGTAATATTGATATGCTTTCTTTCAATTAAGCTATTAGGAAATGATAAAAATGCTTATGAACTCTTAAAAAATTGCAACAATTACTATAATTGGACTATTAAAAATTACAAAGTTCCTGTTGACGATAAGCAATTGTTTAATATGGGTAAGTGTCAAGGGACTATAGAAACAATTGGAAGAATGATGTTAACATTATGTTATGAAACTAAAAGAAATATGAATATTAACCATAAAATGACAGCAAACTTGGAAGGCATAAGGACTATTGAAATAGTAAAAAAACTAGTAGAACATGCATCAAGTGACGGAAATTTGAGAAAATTTTCCTCTCACTCTTATTTAATAAATTTTATTAGTACAAATTGGCCTTGTAAAAAGGTTTAAAACATTAAATTTATATATGTCTGCCTAAATTTTAAGCACATTGAAAATCTATTAAAAATTGATTTTTTTTTAAGTATTATTATAATTCTATTTCGGATTGTTACTAGTAATTGTAAAATCAATGCCTAATTTATATATATAAACGGAAATTAAATTGTCAGAAAACAAAAATAAATATGCATTAAGGCCTAAAAAAATGGGGCTTTACAACCCAAAAAATGAACATGACGCTTGTGGTATTGGTTTTGTAGCAAATATTAAGGGGAAAGAATCGCATTCTATTATAGATAATGGGCTAGAAATGTTAGAAAACCTTGAACATAGAGGAGCTGTTGGTGCAGATAAGACAGTTGGTGATGGAGCGGGTATATTAATAAAAATACCAGATATGTTTTTTAGAGGCATCTTAATCAAAAAAAATATTAAACTTCCTGATTTTAAAAATTACGGGGTTGCCATGGTATTCCTTCCTCCTAAAGAAAACCTTGAAAAAAAATGTTTTGGAATAATAAAAAATGTTTTAAAAGAATTCAATATGGACCTATTTTATGTTCGAGATGTTCCTGTTAATAAAAAAGTCTTATCAAGAAAAATGAACGAAAGTGCACCAATTATTAAGCAGCTATTTATAAAGTACGCTAATAAAAGCAAAGTAAGAGAAGAATTAAATACTAAGCTTTTTATCATAGGTAAAATCATTAGCAATAAAATTAAGTTAGAGATAAAAAACAATCAACTGATGAAAATATTTTATATATGTTCTATTTCAAATACAACAATTAACTATAAAGGAATGTTGTTATCTGACTTAGTAAGAAAGTATTTTTTGGATCTTAATGATAAAAACCTCAAAAGTAACTTTGCATTAATACATCAAAGGTTTTCTACCAACACTTTTCCTTCTTGGGATCTTGCACAGCCTTTTAAAATGATCTGTCATAACGGAGAGATAAATACAGTTAGGGGAAATGTTAATTGGATGAATGCTAGAAAATTACAAATGCAAAGCAAAGTTATAGGAAATGACTTAAGAAAAATTTGGCCTTTAATAGAGTATGGTCAATCAGACTCGGCCTGTTTTGATAATGCATTAGAATTACTGGTAATGGGTGGATACAGTCTAGCAGAAGCAATGATGATTTTAATACCTGAAGCTTGGCAAAATGCTGATAGTATGGATATTAATAAGAAGTCATTTTATCAATATCACTCACTATATTCAGAGCCCTGGGATGGACCTGCAGCGGTTGCCTTTACAGATGGTAGGCAAATAGGTGCTACCTTGGATAGAAATGGTTTAAGACCAGCAAGATATTTCATTACTACTGATGACAGAATAATTCTTTCTTCTGAAATGGGAGTTTTAAGAGTTCCTGAAAGCAAGATACTAGAGAAATTTAGGTTAAGACCAGGAAAAATGTTGTTAGTAGATCTCGAAAAAGGGCAAATTATAAAAGACGAAGAACTTAAGGAAGAAATTATTAAAAAGAGAAAATATAAAAAAATAGTACAAAAGAATTTAATTTCTCTGGAAAATATTAAGGTAGAAAAAACAAATAATAAATTACTACCTGCCCTGCCATTTTATCAAAATGCTTTCGGTTATACACAAGAAGATACAAAGTTTTTAATGCAACCTATGTTAGCTAATAAGTCAGAAGCTACGGGCTCTATGGGAACTGATACGCCGGTTGCTATATTATCTGAAAAAGATAAATTACTTTTTAATTATTTTAAGCAAAACTTTGCACAAGTTACTAACCCAGCCATAGATCCTATAAGAGAAGAAACAGTGATGAGTTTATTTTCATATTTAGGATCTAGAGCAAATATTTTAAATTTAGACTTGGATGAAAATAAAAGAATATTTTTAAAACAACCAATATTAAAAGAAAAAGATTTGGCTAAAATTGAGTTTCTTGGAAAAAAAGATAATGAGAATTTTAAAAGTAAAAGAATAAAAATATTATTTAATAAAAACAGTAGTATTACTAAAACTAAACTGATATTGGCTGACATTACTAAAAATGCAGAATTCTTGGTTAAAAATAAAGGTGTTAAAATTTTAATTTTGTCAGATAAAAGTATTTCTTCTAGTAAAATAGCTTTTCCCTCATTGCTTGCAGTATCAGCAGTACATCATCATCTTATTAAAAAAGGGTTGAGGACTGAATGTAGTATAGTGGTAGAAACAGGAGAGGCAAGAGAAGTTCATCATTTCTGTGTGTTAGCAGGGTATGGAGCAGAGGCAGTGTATCCATATTTAGCTTTAGAAACAGTAAAAAAAATAGCAAAAGATCTTAAACATCTTAACACTAATAATTACAATAACCTTGAAGATAATTATATAGCTGCTCTTGGAAAGGGTATTTTAAAAGTAATGTCTAAGATGGGTATTTCCACATATCAATCTTATAATGGAGCTCAAATATTTGACGCGGTAGGACTAAACTCAAAATTTATTCGAGATTATTTTAAAGGTACTGCTAGTCTTATCGAGGGGGCGGGTTTTAAAGAAATAATTGAAGAAACAAGAAGAAGGCATGAGCAGGCAATAAAAAACAAAGTTGCTAATTTAAAAGAATTACAAGTAGGTGGTGAGTATGCATACAGGCTAAAAGGAGAAAGTCATGTTTGGGACCCAACATCAATCGCATCTTTACAACATTCTATCCAAACAAATAATAAGAAAAAATATAATGAGTATTCTAGTTATATTAATGGAGACAGAAAAGGAACTTTAAATCCTAGAAGTCTTTTTAGTATAAAAAAAGCCAGACATAAAATTAATATAGAAGAAGTGGAACCAGCAGAAGATATAGTAAAACGTTTTTCAACTGGTGCTATGTCATTTGGTTCAATTAGCAGAGAAGCTCATACTACACTTGCTATTGCTATGAACTCTTTAGGAGGTAGATCAAATACTGGAGAGGGAGGAGAAGAAAGAGACAGATATAAAATTAGGAAAAACGGAGATAATCTTAAAAGTGCTATAAAGCAAGTTGCTTCTGGTCGTTTTGGAGTAACCACTGAATATCTAGTAAACAGCACAGATATACAAATTAAAATAGCCCAAGGGGCGAAACCAGGAGAAGGAGGCCAGCTTCCAGGACATAAAGTAGATAAAGTAATTGCAGATGTTAGGTTCTCCACGCCAGGTGTTGGATTAATTTCTCCACCGCCACATCATGATATATATTCAATTGAAGATTTAGCTCAATTAATTTTTGATCTTAAAAATGTTAATCCTAAAGCAAGAATATCGGTTAAACTAGTTTCTGAAATAGGTGTAGGGACAGTAGCTGCAGGTGTTGCCAAAGCTAAAGCAGATCATATTACAATTTCAGGCTTCGAGGGAGGGACTGGAGCAAGTCCATTAACTTCCATAAAACATGCTGGTTCTCCATGGGAATTGGGGCTAGCCGAAACACAACAAACACTAGTTTTAAACAATCTAAGAAGCAGAATTTCTTTACAAGTAGACGGTGGCTTAAGAACAGGAAGAGATGTTATAGTAGGAGCCTTATTAGGAGCAGACGAATTTGGGTTTTCAACAGCACCTTTAATATCTATTGGCTGTATAATGATGAGAAAATGTCATTTAAATACTTGTCCTGTAGGTATAGCAACACAAAAACCGGAACTAAGAAAAAAATTTCAAGGCAAACCAGAAAACGTAATCAGGTATTTCTTTTTTGTTGCTGAAGAAGTGAGGACTTTACTTGCAGATATGGGCTTTACTAAATTAGATGATATAATAGGTAGAACAGACAAATTATTATTTAATAAGGCTATAGCTAATTGGAAGACTAAAGGATTAGACTTTAGCAAACTATTTTTTGCACCTAAAAAAATCAAAGGAGTAGATGTATTAAATACTAAGCAACAAGAACACTATATTTATAAAGTAATTGATAGAAAATTTATAAAAAAATTTGATAAAGAATATGAAAGAGGTAAAACTCTTAAACTAAACTATAAGATTAATAATACTGATAGGTCTTTGGGCGCAATGTTTTCTGGTTATTTAGCAAAAAAGTATGGGCATGAAGGTTTACCAGAAGACTCAATTATAATTAATTTAAATGGAACCGCGGGACAGTCCTTTGGCGCATTTACAACATATGGAATTACGTTAGATTTGCAAGGTGAAGGAAATGATTATGTTGGAAAAGGTTTATGTGGAGGAAAAATCTCTATAAAGCCTACTTATGACTCTAAAGTAATTGCGGAAGAAAGTATTATAGTAGGAAATACAGTTCTTTATGGAGCAATTTCAGGTGAGTGTTATTTTAGAGGTATAGCTGGAGAGCGTTTTGCAGTTAGAAATTCTGGAGCTTGGGCCGTAGTAGAGGGTTTAGGTGATCATGGATGTGAATATATGACAGGTGGAGTAGTCCTTTGCCTTGGTACTACTGGTAAAAACTTTGGTGCTGGTATGTCAGGAGGTCTTGCTTACATTTTAGATACTGAAAATAAATTTAAAGAAAACTGTAATTTGTCTTTGATAGAGGTGACATCTTTGAAAAACAAAAAATTAACTGTCAAAAAAAGTATAAGTTTTAAAATTTTGTCTTCAAACATGTTAAAATATCACCACGAAAGGATTCATTACTTATTATCTAGACATTACAAATATACTAATAGTCAGAAGGCTTTTAAGATTTTAAGAAACTTTAAAAAGCAAATTAGTGATTTTAAATTAGTATTACCCTTTGATTATAAAAGAGCACTAAGTAATTTAGAAAATAAAAAAGATGTTGTATAATATATTATGAAAGTGAAAGGATAGAAGATGGCAAAAGCTACAGGCTTTTTAGATTTCAATAGAAAAGATCGCAAGTACCTACCTGTAAAAAACAGGCTTAAAAATTTTAAGGAGTTTGTAAAACCTTTAAACAGCACAGAATTGAATAAACAGGCGGCTAGATGTATGGACTGCGGTATACCTTATTGTCATTCGGCTTGTCCTGTAAATAATATTATACCTGATTGGAATAATCTAGTTTATGAAAAAGATTTTAAAAGGGCTATAAAAGTATTACACTCTACTAATAATTTTCCAGAATTTACTGGTCGTATATGCCCCGCACCATGTGAAGCAGCGTGTACTTTGAATATTGATGATAGCCCTGTAACAATTAAAACTATAGAATGCTCTATTATTGATAAAGCATGGGAAAACAATTGGATACATCCAGAAATTGCATTAAAGAAGATTAATAAAAAAGTGGCAATTATAGGCTCAGGCCCCGCTGGTTTAGCTGCAGCGCAACAATTAGCAAGAAAGGGATATATAGTAAAGGTTTTTGAAAAAAATAAAAAAATTGGTGGATTACTAAGATATGGTATTCCAGATTTTAAAATGGAAAAAAGCTTAATAGATAGAAGGGCATTACAAATGAAAAAGGAAGGAGTAGAATTTATAACTTCTATTAATATAGGTAAAGATATATCTATTAACAAAATTAAAAATGACTACGATGCTGTATTGTTAACTGTTGGATCAGAAGAGGCTAGAGATCTTAATATACCTGGTAGGGAAGGAAAAGGAATACATGCAGCTATGGAATTCTTACCTCTACAAAATAAAATAGTATCAGGTGAAATTAAGCATAATAAATTAGCCATTACCGCTAAAGGCAAACATGTAGTAGTAATCGGAGGAGGAGATACAGGATCTGATTGTATAGGTACCTCTTTTAGACAAGGAGCAAAAAGTGTTACTCAATTAGAAATTATGCCAATGCCACCACGTAAAGAAAATAAAAGTATAACATGGCCTTTTTGGCCTCATAAATTAAGAACATCTTCCTCTCAAGAGGAAGGTGCTAATAGGGACTGGTCGGTTTTAACCCAATCTTTTAAAATAAAAAATGGCAATGTTGTAGGACTGAACTGCATAAAACTAGATGAAAAATTAAACAAAGTTAATAACTCTAATTTTTTTCTTAAGGCTGAACTAGTATTACTAGCTATGGGTTTTATACATCCTATTCATAAAGGTATTATATCAGAACTAAACCTTAAGAAAGATGAAAAAGGTAATGTTTTGGCTAATGATATAGACTATAAAACATCAAAAAGTAAAATATTTACTGCAGGTGACTCTAGAAGAGGACAATCACTAGTAGTCTGGGCCATCAGAGAAGGAAGAGAAGCAGCTAACTCTATTGATAAATTTTTGTCTCCTTGATACTTTACCAAAATAGTCTATATTTAATATATGTTAAAAATTACAAGATTGGCAGACTATGCAGTTGTTATTATCTCTTCTTTTAAAGGAGTTGAAAAAGAAATAGTTTCCGCTCAACAAATTATAAAAAAAACTAAGCTTCAACAGGCAACAGTAAATAAAATCTTGGCAATTTTAGTGAAAAAAAAAATACTAATTGCTTTTAGGGGTGTAAGTGGGGGATATAAACTTAGAAAAGATTTGTCAAATATATCTATTAAGGACTTAATAGAAGCAATTGAAGGACCAGTATCACTCACAGCCTGCTTAAATAAAAATGCAAATGATTGTAATCTTTTTAACGTTTGTATTACGAAAAACACATGGCACTTGGTGAATAATGCTGTGAAAGAGACATTAGATAAAATAAAAATACAAGATATTGGCAAAAAGGGTTGTAACGATTATGAAAGATTTTTTAAAATTTAATTATATTAGTAAGGTAGAAAATGACTTCTAAAGAAACAATAAAACTAGTTGAAAAAGCAAACGACTATAAGTATGGCTTTACTACTAACATAGAACAAGAATTTGCTCCAAAGGGTCTTAATGAAGATATTATTAGATTTATATCTAGGAAAAAGAAAGAGCCAAAATGGCTTTTAGATTGGAGACTCAAATCTTTTGAAGATTGGAAAAGAAAAGCAGATAATCATCCAACGTGGGCAAATCTTAAGTATGAAAATATAGACTTTCAAGACATTCATTACTTTGCTGCTCCAAAGTCAGAAAATGATAAACCTAAATCTTTGGACGAGGTAGATCCTGAATTATTGAGAGCCTATAATAAATTAGGTATCCCTCTTAAAGAACAAGAGTTTTTGGCAGGAATATCTAATAGTCATAAAGTAGCCGTAGATGCAGTATTTGATAGTGTTTCTGTTGCTACCACGTTTAAAAGTGAATTAAGCAAAAAGGGAATAATTTTTTGTTCATTTTCAGAAGCTGTTTCAGATCATCCAGAGATAGTTAGAAAGTATCTAGGTACAGTAGTTCCTAGTGGGGATAACTATTTTTCTAATTTAAATTCTGCAGTTTTTAGTGATGGTTCATTTGTATATATTCCTCCTAACGTTACATGTCCAATGGAATTAAGTACTTATTTTAGAATAAATGCAGCAAATACAGGACAATTTGAAAGAACTCTTATTATTGCTGATAAAAACTCTTATGTGTCTTATCTTGAAGGTTGTACAGCTCCTATGCGTGACGAAAATCAACTTCACGCCGCAGTAGTTGAATTGGTTGCATTAGAGGGAGCCGAAATTAAGTATTCAACAGTACAAAATTGGTATCCAGGCGACAAGAATGGAAAAGGTGGAATTTATAATTTTGTTACTAAAAGAGGGATATGCCTTGGAGCTAATTCAAAAATTTCTTGGACCCAAGTTGAAACAGGATCATCTGTTACTTGGAAGTATCCAAGCGTTATATTAAAAGGAGATAATTCTAAAGGAGAATTTTACTCTGTAGCACTTTCTAACAACTACCAACAAGCTGATACAGGAACCAAAATGATGCATATAGGTAAGAATACATCATCCAGGGTTGTTTCAAAAGGTATATCCGCTGGAAAAGGTCAACAAACTTATAGAGGTTTAATCAACATATTGCCATCAGCATATAATTCAAAAAATTTTACTCAATGTGACTCCCTTTTGATAGGAAATAATTGTGGAGCACATACAGTACCTTATATCAATGTTAAAAATAGACAGTCAGATGTTGCACATGAGGCAACTACCTCCAAAATTAGCGATGATCAATTGTATTACTGCCGTCAAAGAGGTATTTCTGAGGAGGATGCAACGGCATTAATTGTTAATGGCTTTTGTAGAGAAGTGTTGAAAAATCTTCCGATGGAGTTTGCAGTAGAAGCTAAGAATCTTCTTGAGTTAAGTCTTGAGGGAGCAGTGGGTTAGATGTTAAAAATAACAAATCTATCTGTTTCTGTAGATAAAAAGAAGATAATAAATAACTTAAGTTTAGAGGTCCCAACAGGTAAAAAGGTTGCTATTATGGGACCTAATGGGTCAGGAAAGTCTACCTTGTCCAATGTAATTGCAGGTAAAGGAGGATATGAAATCAATGAGGGAGAAATACTTTACAATAATAATGATATTCTTAAATTAGAACCAGAAGAAAGAGCTGCTTCTGGAATTTACTTAGCTTTTCAATATCCAGTAGAAATTCCAGGTATTGCTAACTCCTCTTTTTTAAGAACAGCAATTAACTCTATTAGAAAATATAATGGTAAAAAAGAACTAGATACAAGAGCATTTTTAGAGGAATGTAAGGAAATTTGCGAAAAACTCAATATAGACAAGAGCTTTCTTTCTAGAGATTTAAATTTTGGCTTTTCTGGAGGAGAAAAGAAAAAAAATGAGATTTTCCATATGTTAATGATTAAACCGACTTTATGCATATTAGACGAGATAGATTCTGGTTTAGATATAGATGCACTAAAAGTAATTTCAGAAGGCATAACACATTATAGTAATAAAGATAATAGTATGTTGATTATAACTCATTATCAAAGACTATTAGATTACGTTAAACCAGATCAGGTACATATATTTAATGAAGGAAAAATTATAGAGTCTGGAAACTATGAACTTGTTAAGATTTTGGAAGCCAAGGGATATAAGGAGTTTGTATAAAGTGTTTTTACAAGATTATATAAGCAAAATATCAACTGAAAAAAAGCATCTTAGAGAAAAATATTGGTTGAATAGTGAAGCATTGTTAAGCCATTTTAACAAGGAAAATATCCCTGATAATAAAATAGAAGAGTGGAAGAATTTTAAAACAGGCTTTTTAAAAAAAACTAACTGGAAAATTCCTGAATTAAAAAATAAAAAAGTTCAAGTTGATAAAAAAATTAAGGTTACAGAAAACTCACTTTTTTTTGTACATGGTAGGTATAACTCTAAAATTTCAAAAGCAGGTAATACAAAAGGTTTAAATGTATTTTCTACCTACGAATATTTCAAACTTAATCCCTCATATAAAGAAAAAGTTTATAGTAATCCAGAAAAGTATATGGAAGATAGACTGTCAGGTATAGGAGATAAAAAAACTACTGCTTTGATAGCACTCAACAGCTTGTTAAATCATGGAACAGTAATAGAAATAGAAAAAGAAGCTAAAATAAGTAATCCTATTAATATTATAAACTTGTCAATAGATGAAACCTCACAATTACTAATTAGTCCTTACATAATAATAATATGCAAACAAAACTCCGAAGCTATTTTTACGGAGAAAACTTATACAAAAAATTGTTGGATAAATGGGTTAAGTGAAATTTATTTGGAAAAAAATGCTAAACTTACATACTCTAAATTTCAAGCAAGCATTGACAATAGTATACAAACCTCTTCACTAAATTGTAGTTTAAAAAATAAATCTAACTTAGATCTGAAAATATTTAATAGAGAAAATTGTAAAGAAGATATTAGGGTCTTCCTAAATGATGAAAAAGCATCAGCAAAAATATCTGGAATAATTACTTCTAAAGAACGAAAAGAATCAGATGTTTATTGTAAAGTAGTACATAATGGTAAGCAAACTTTCAGTGATCAAAGCTGGAGGCTTCTTAGCTCAGACAGTTCTAAAACTTCAGTAAATGGAAAGATTAGAGTCAATAGATTGGCTAAGTTCAGTGCCGCAAGCTTTTCTTCAAAATCACTAATACTAAGTGATAAAGCATCCTCTTTTTCAAAACCTGAGTTAGAAATATTAGAGGATGATGTTAAATGTAAGCATGGAGCATCTTTTGGAGAGATAGATAAAAACCTTTTGTTTTATATGCAGAGTAGAGGTATTAAAAAGCAAGATGCGATATTTACTCTAGTGAACGCTTTTTTATCAGAAATAGGATTTAAAAAATTTGATATTGAAGAAATAGTACTTAAGTCTATTAAAGAGTTTTTTAATATTGGTAATGCTAATGAATAAATTAGATGAAATATCACTGCCTAATAAGCTTTGCAACATAAAAAAAGAATTTCCTATTTTAACCCAAACTTTTAATGGAAAAACAATAACTTATCTTGACACAGCAGCTTCATCACAAAAACCAAAAAAAGTGATTAACACAATAAAGGATACCTATGAGCAAAGTTATGCAAATGTTCATAGAGGAATTTACAAATTAAGTCAAATAGCTACCGATAAATATGAGGAGGCTAGATCTAAAGTTAGTAATTTTTTAAATGTCAAAAATTCAGAAGAAATCATATTTACGAGAGGAGCAACAGAAGGAATAAACTTAGTAGCAAACTGCTTATCAGAATATTGTTTAGTAGAGGGTGATGAAATAATTCTAAGTACTTTAGAACATCACTCTAATATAATACCATGGCAGATGGCAGCAAAGAGGACAGGAGCTAATATAGTAGAGTTAAAACCTGACAAAGATGGAAATATATTTGTACAGGATTTTAAAAATCTTATTACTGAAAAAACAAAAGTAATAGCACTTCCGCATATAACTAATTCAATAGGTTCTATATTGGATATTGAAGAAATATGTAATGAGGCAAAAAAAAGAAATATTATAAGCTTAATTGACGGATGTCAGGCTGCTCCCCATCTAAAAATAGATTTAAAGAAAATAGATCCTGATTTTTACGTATTTTCTGGGCATAAATTATATGGACCTTCTGGTATAGGAGTACTTTTTGGAAAAAAAAAATACCTTGATCAGTTCATGCCATATCAAACAGGAGGAGAAATGATTGATTTTGTTTCTATAAAAGAATCAACTTTTACCAAAATACCAAACAAGTTTGAAGCAGGAACACCTAATATTGTTGGTGCCATCTCTCTGGGTTCAGCTATAGACTTTATAGAGGAGCTAGGAATAAACAATATACACCAGCACAGTAGTGATTTAACAAAATATTTAGTATATAAATTTAAGTCGCTTAACTTTATAAAAATTATAGGAAACCCTATTAAAAGGTTAGGAATTGTTCCATTTTTGATTGAAGGAAGCCATCCACATGATATAGCATTATTGTTAGATAGCAGAGGCATTGCATTAAGGGCCGGACATCATTGTGCTCAGCCTGCAATGAGACATTTTAATGCAGAAACTACTTTAAGAGCTTCTTTTGGAGTATATAATAATGAGGAGGATATAGACTTTCTAATAGCAAACTTAAAAGAGATTAGAAAGTACTTTTAGATTATAATGGATAAAAGTTTTTTAAATGAGGAGATAGTGCAGGCATTACAGAGTGTTTATGATCCTGAGATACCAGTATCTATATATGAATTAGGCTTAATATATGATATAAATATTAAAGATAACTATGATGTTGATATTACAATGACACTTACAACTCCACATTGTCCAGAAGCACAAACTATTCCTGAAAAAGTTGCTGATGTAGTTTCTTTAGTTAAAGGAGTAAATGAAGTTAAGGTAGAAATAACCTGGGAACCGCCTTGGACTCAAGATAGAATGACTGAAGCAGCCAAATTAGAATTAGGATTGATGTAGCAAGGGGGTAAATAATGAAAAAAGAAATAGAACTTAATATTACAAAAAATGCAATTACAAAAGCTAAGGAACTAATAAAACGAGAGAAAGATAGCTTAGGTCTTAGAATTAAAGTAGAAACCGGTGGTTGTTCTGGTATGACTTACAATGTAAATCATGCAGTTGAGATTAATATGCAAGACGAAGTAATTAAAAGAGATGGGATAAGTTTCTTTATTGACCCTGGCGCAGTTCTATTTATCATAGGATCAACTGTTGATTGGAAAGAAGATAAATTTAAAAGTGGTTTTAGTTTTGAAAATCCTAATGAGACAGCAAGATGTGGCTGTGGTGAATCCTTTAGTATTTAAAACTTTATATTTTTTCAGAAGCCTTAATAGCTAACTTTGATATTAATTTAATACCACGTTTTAAGGCATTATGTATAGGATCTGAGCCCGTATCATATGTATTAGCTATTTCTAAGTGCTCTTTTTCTTCTTTACAGAATTTTTTAGTTATTTTAGATAAACGTTTGTCCTTATCTTTAAGATATTTACTTTGATTTTCATAATGATCTATTATAACTTCTTCTACTGCTTCAGTACATGCCATAGTTGATTTTTTTCCTAAAACTGCTGTAACTACACCTAAAAGAAATGCGCCTCTTTTCCACAAGGGGCTTAAAGCCGTTGGTCTAACTTTATACTCTCTAATCAAATTATTAAATTTTTCATAGTGCTTTTTTTCTTTTTCTAGCATCTCAACTAATTCTTTAGCTATTTCTTTTCTTTTAAGTACTGCTAATTGTCCTTTATAAATTTGTATAGCACCTAATTCTCCAGCTTGATTAACCCTTATAATTTCATGTATTCTATTTTTTGACATATTATCAAAATATATTTCTTTTATAAAACTTCAAGCTGAATCCGAATAAAAAAATACTTAATAAAAAACTAAGGTTTGCCAAAGTTAAATGAAATATGTAAAACTTTGCAAATGCACAGTCATTATTTTTTGTGTTTCTTATAATTTGATCCAATTCTTCTATAGTACTCGCCTCAGTATTATTATTAGTGGCACATGAAAATATATTACCAAATAAATTCATCTCTACTCCGCTGTGATAAAAACTTAGAACAGTAATTGAAAATAATATGAGTAAAATTATTATTATGTTTAAATTTTTATATTTAAATGTTTTCTTAAGATTAAAAAAACATACTAACAATAAGGTGTTCCATAAATACCTTTGATATAAACAAATTCTACATGGAGTTAAATCAAAAAAATATTGTGTAAAATATGAAAAAATTACTGAGGCAAATACAGCAAAAAATAAAAATTTATCATAATATTTTAATGTAAAACTCATGAATATATTAAAATAAACATAATAATTAAAGCGAGGAATAATAGTAGTGTTAACTTAAGAAAATGACTTTCTACTAATTTCAAACTTTTTTCTCCATATTTATAAACCAAGTAAGAGAGTGTTACAAACCTTAGTCCCCTAGATATAATTGAGCAAAGTATAAAGATAAAAAAATTAAAAGTCAGCAAGCCACTACCAATGGTAAAAATTTTATAAGGTAAAGGAGTAAAACCTGCAATAACAATAATAAACCATCCATATTTTGCAAACTGTTCCTTTAATATTAATATCTTATTTTGAGCATTGTAAAAATTCACTATATTAGTTCCTAAAATATCCCAAAAGAAGTAGCCTATTAAATAACCTATAATTCCACCCAATATTGAAAAAAAAGTACAATATAAACTCAAATATAACCATTTATTTTTTTTGCCCAAAACCATTGGGATCAAAAATAAATCTGGAGGAATAGGTAATATTATAGACTCCAAAAGTGATACAGCGCCTAAGACCTTTGTAGAATTATTTTTCTTTGATAATTTTATAGTATAATTTATTAACTTGAATATAAAGTTTTTAAATGTTTTCATGAAAGGGATATGAGTTATTTTAATAAAATTCTATTGTTATTAATTTATTTAATATTTAACTATAGCATAGCTGATAATAATGACATAAAAATTAATAAAATATTCTCAGGTATATATTTTCTAAATGGAGTCAATGAAGAACCTAATGCAATAAATCAAGGTGCTATAGCAAATATAGCTGTAATAATAGGAAAAAAGGCAGTATTGGTTTATGACGCAGGGCCTTCTAAAAGTTTCGCATTAAAACTTATTAAAAAAATAAAAAGTCTCACTAATGCACCCATAAAATACTTAATTATTTCACATAGGCATTTTGATCATGCTTATGGAGTTGAAGCTTTTATAGAACAAGGAGCTAAAATATACATGGATGAGAGAGAATTTAAATATTTCATTAATGAAGGACCAAAAATAAATAATCTTTTAATAAAAAATATGGGTTTTAATAAAAATAATATAAACTTTGATAAAATATTAGAAAAGGATATTACTTTTTTAAAATCAGAGAAAAAAATAAACCTGGGAGATAGACAAGTACTTATTAGCAATTTGGGAGAAGCTCATAGCAAAGGAGATATAATAGCTTATGATTATTTTTCTAAGACTTATATTGTAGGAGATTTTATTTTTCAGGGTAGAGCGGCAGCATTTTCTGATGCGAATATACATAGTTGGATAAAAAAAATAGAACAAAAACTTAATCTTCCCTGGAACTATTTAATACCTGGACATGGAAATATCATAGATAAAAAAGTAGGACTAAATGACACAAAAAACTGGTTATTATTTATAAATAAATCAATTAAAAAAGCTATTACTCAGGGAGATATGGTTTCCGAAGTTTTAGATTATGAAATACCTAAAAATATAAGAACCTTAAGTATGAAAAAAATTACTCTAAGGCAAGGTCTTAAAAGACAAATACAGTTATATAAAAAAAAATATTGAATAATATACGAAAAAGTATTAAAAAATATGATTTATAGGGGGCTGTGGCGGAATGGTAGACGCAGGGGATTCAAAATCCCCCGGAGAAATCCATGAGAGTTCGAGTCTCTCCAGCCCTACCAAAATAAGGAGAATATTTATGAAGTTTTTAAAGGACAATAATGGCTTGTATCATAGTATTAAAAACTTTAACAAAAAGATCTCAAAAGATCATTTCATCATAGAAGAAAATATTGAGTATGCTGGAAAGCATATTGTTTTAGATCTATGGCATACCTCTTTTGATAATAGAGTGAAGACATTAGAAAAAACTCTTAAAAACGCTATTAAAATATCAAGAGCTAGTTTATTGCATCTACATCTACATAGATTTGGTAAAGAGCAGGGCATATCAGGAGTTGCTGTTCTAGCTGAGTCTCATATTAGTGTCCATACATGGCCAGAAAGAAATTATATTGCCTTTGATATTTTTATGTGTGGAGATACTAATCCAGAAGAAGCAGCTGATTATCTTGTAAAATTTTTTAAGCCGAAAAAAAACCAACTAACTATAATTAAAAGAGGAATTATTTCTATTGACAAAAAAATGTCTTAATTGGTTAAATGATAACATTAAAAACTCTCCTAGATTAGTGTATGATTTAGAAGATATTAAAAGGAATTATTTTAATTTTCTTAAATATTTTGAAAAAGTTAAGCCTTATTATGCAGTCAAAGCTAACCCTAACAAAAATATACTTAAATTATTATCTAAGTTAGGTAGTAACTTTGATTGTGCTAGCATAAAAGAAATTCTAGATTGTAAAAAACTAAATATAAACTCAGCCAAACTTTCTTTTGGTAATACAATCAAAAAGTCAAGTGACATTAAAAAAGCGTATAATTTAGGAATTAACTTATTTGCATTTGATTGTGAGGCAGAATTAGAAAAAATAGCAAAGAATGCTCCGGGTACAAAGGTTTACTGTAGAATACAAGTTCCTAATGGAGGAGCAGAGTGGCCATTATCAAAAAAGTTTGGCTGTACTCCTAACTTAGCTGAAAAACTTTTAATTAAAGCTAAGTACCTAGCATTAAAACCTATAGGCATTTCATTTCATGTTGGATCTCAGCAACTATCAATTAATACTTGGAAAAAGGCAATAATAATTTCATCTATTATTTTTCAAAATATGAATAAAAAAAATTTAAAACTTTACTTCTTAAATATTGGCGGAGGTATGCCTTCAGATTATAAAAGTGGTAAAAATGATATTGAAAAATATGGAAAAAACATAATATCTCTTTTAAAAGATAAATTTAAAAATTTTTTTCCTCGAGAAATTATTGCTGAGCCTGGAAGATATCTGGTGGCTTCATCAGGTGTTTTGGAATGTGAGGTTATTTTAATAAAAAAAACAGGATTATCTAGTATTAAATGGATTTATTTAGATGTGGGTCGATACAATGGTCTAGCAGAGACGGAGGGGGAGGCAATTAAATATAATATAGAGGCAAAAGACTATCAGAAAGAGAAAAAAATTAAATATATTTTGGCAGGTCCATCATGTGATGGACATGACGTACTTTATCAAAAAAATTATTATCATTTACCAAAAGATCTAAAAATAGGAGACAAAATCAGAATATATCCTGCAGGAGCATATACGACTGCTTATCAAACTGATTTTAATGGCATAAAAAAAATAAAACAAATATTTTTAGACTAATTAGTTTCAGTTTCTTTCATAAAGTTTGGGATAGCAAAACAGCCCTGCAGAATATCTTTATTATAATATTGAGTTTTAATTTTATAATGTCTCGCTTTATTTTTTTCGATTTTTAAGCTTTGATTATTAGAGGCCCAGACTAAGGCCATAAATCCACCTATATATGACGGGACTGTAGTTAGATAAAAGCCAGAATATTTAAAATACTTTTTAACATCTTTTAAGACTTTTTCTAATTCTCTTTTTTGTAGGAAGGGAACACCACTTTGAAATACAGCAATGCTATTATTTGACATGATTCTATTAATATTTTCATAGAATTTTATATTAAAAAGTATTTTACCAGCACCTACAGGGTCTGGTCTATCTGCTATTATTACATCATACTTATTATTAGTATTTTTTATATAATGAAATGCATCTTCATAAAATATATTAATTTTTTTACTTTTTAGGGAGTTCTTATTTATTTTTATTAAATATTTTTTACTTAAGTTAACTACTTCTTTATCAATATCTACTAAGTCAACATTATTAATAAGCTTATACTTAAATAATTCTTCAGCTATTGCTCCATCTCCTCCTCCTACAATCAAAATTTTTTTAGGAAAGCTCTTTAAGCATTGTATAATAGGGTGAACTAACATTTCAGAATAGGCTGCTTCATCTTTTTCAGTTATTTGTATAATGCCATCTAAGGCTAAAACTCTACCATAAGGCTCTGTATCAAATATTTCTATATTTTGAAATTTAGACTTTTTTCTAACAATTAGTTTTTTTATCTTAATTTCTTGGACTAAGCCTTTATATAATTTTTCTTTAAATTTATAACTCATTCAAATATTAAAGTGTTATTACGTTTTATCCCATTTTATCCATCTTTTTTTATTTTTCCAGGTAAACATTGGAAATGATTTTTTTTTCAAAAGTGATGAGTAATTGTAATCTATTTTAACTATTTCATTTATCATAAATTCTGTTACATCCGCAATATTTTTTTTTTTTGCATCTTGTAAACTGAGCCACTCTAAGTTTTCTAACTCACCATTAGTTTTTAGTTCTCCTAAAAAATCTTCAAAAAATGCTATAAAAAATCTTGCATGAAAACGAATTTTTAAAGAAGAAGGTGTAATTGCTCTACCAAAAAAAATTAACTTTTCTACTTTTGGCACATAAGATTTTTTCAAAAATTCTTTCCATGTACCACAAGATATATTTTTAATAGTATTAAACTTAGTTTGTTTAGCTAAATATAACCCTGTTTCTTCTGCAGTTTCTCTTATAGCAGTAAGCAATATTGAATTAGTATGCCTTATTGAACGTGTTTTCAATTTTTTTTTATTCACATTTTTATTTTCTTTTAAATTAAAAATTCTACAAAATTTGAGATCTTCTTTCTCATGTACTCCTCCTGGAAAAACATGTACACCTGGCATAAATCTAGCCGTAAGAGGTCTTCTTCCCATTAATATTAAAGAGTTATTTTTTTCTTTCTTAATTATTATAACTGTAGCAGCGTCTTTAGGTTTTACAGGTAAAAAATTTTTTTTTTTCATAAAATTATTGGTAAAAAACTAAATAATAAAGTAGTTAATATAGTATAAAATATTAAATTAACATACTTAAAGAATAAAAGTGAAACAATATTATAATAAAAAATTTAAGCCAAATTACCATAAGTTAGAAGAGATAGATATAAATGTTATCAGGTTACTAGCTCCCAATCCAAGTCCTTTCACTTTCTATGGTACTGGAACTTACATTATTGGCAAAAATGAATTAGCAATTATAGACCCTGGTCCTAATATAGGTAGTCATATAGAAATTATGTTAAAAATAATAAATAAAAAGACTTTAGTGCATTTATTTATCACCCATACTCACGCAGATCATTCTCCGGCAGCAAAAATAATAAAAGAAAAAACAAGGTCTATAACTTACGGTTATGGAGCATATCCAAAAGAAAGGTATGAAAGCCAATTTGAAGAAGGTCATGACTTGGATTTTAAACCAGATATAAAACTTAAAGATGGTGATATAGTTAAAGGCCCAGACTGGACTATAAGAGCAATACATACACCAGGGCATACATCAAATCATATGTGTTATGGTTTAGAAGAAAACTCTATACTATTTACAGGAGATCATATTATGGGGTGGTCAACAACTGTAATTATTCCTCCTGATGGCGATATGACAGCATATATGAATAGTTTAAGAAAATTATTATCATTGAATTATAAAGTATATTATCCCACTCATGGATCTCCAATTAAAGAGCCAAAAAAATTTGTAAAAGCTTTAATTGCACATAGAAAAATGAGAGAATATCAAATATTAAAAGAATTATTCAATAAATCTCAATCTATAAAAGAAATGGTAAGTAAGTTTTATAAAACTACTGATAAAAGACTATGGCCAGCAGCAGAAAAATCTATTCTAGCTACTTTGATAAGCTTAGAAAATAGAGGCAAAGTAACTACATTAGGCGGTAAAAATACCAGATGGAAATTGACTTCAAAATAAATTTATTGTTATATCTCATTTATGTTAATTAAAAAAAATAACTTCAGTGATACTATAAATATCCATAATTATAGTATAGCTATAGGAAATTTTGATGGCATTCATAAAGGTCATAGGTATTTGCTTAGACAATTAATAAAATGTCGTAAAAATGAAAAAGATAAAATTGCTGTACTTTCTTTTTTCCCGCACCCTATAAAAGTATTGGCAAAAAATAGATGGAAAAAGAATTTAGTAAAAATTAGAACTAAATATAAGCTATTAAGTTATTTAGGAATTGATGCATTATTTATACTTACGTTCAATAAAAAATTTAGTTTAATAACAGCGGAAGATTTTATAGAAAAATATTTAATAGATAAGCTTAAAGTAAAAAACATAGTAGTAGGTGAGGATTTTAAGTTTGGATCTAATAGAAGAGGTGATGTAAATTTATTGAAAAAATATGAAGAAAAAAATTTTTTTAAATTAATAAGTATTGAAAAAAGGGGATCTGAAAAAGAAATTTATTCTTCTTCCTTAATACGTAGTTATATAAAAAATGGAAAAATGTCCAGGGCAACAAATTTATTAGGATATTATTGGGAAGTATACGGGAAAGTTATTAAAGGTGATGCGAGAGGAAGACTTCTTGGGTACCCTACTGCTAATTTAAGATATACTTATCAAATATCACCTTCTAAAGGTATTTATGCCTCTTGGACTCAGGTAGAAGGCGAAAAAAAATGGAGAATGAGTGCTGTTTCAACTGGGATTAGACCTCAATATAATGGCATAGAAGAAATATTAGAAGTATATATTTTTAATTTCTCTGGTAACTTATATCAAAAAAGAATAAGAGTAGCATTTATTGAAAAAATTAGGGATGAAGAAACATTCAAAAATGAAATGCAATTAAAAATTCAAATGAAGAGAGATTGTATTAAAATACAAGAGATATTAGAAAAAAATAAAATTATGGATAACAATGTAGGGAAGCAATGAGCGATAATAATAAATATAACGAAACTATGTTATTACCTAAAACTGAATTTGGTATGAGAGGAAAACTTCCTACTGAAGAACCAAAAATGCTTGAATATTGGGAAAAAATAAGATTATGGGATAGGCTTAGAGAAGAATCAGCAAATAAAAAAAAATTTATATTACATGACGGTCCACCTTATGCAAACGGGCCTATCCATATAGGCACTGCGGCAAATAAAATTCTCAAAGATATCATCAATCGCACTATGCAGATTGAAGGTTACGATTCTTTATATATACCCGGATGGGATTGTCATGGTTTACCTATAGAATGGCAAATAGAAAAAAAATATAGAGAAAAAGGAAAGAATAAAGAAGATATTTCAATAAAAGATTTTAGACAAGAGTGTAGAGTATTTGCAAATAAGTGGATAGATATCCAAAAAAAATCTTTTACCAGACTTTTTGTTTTAGCAGACTGGAGTAAGCCATATTTAACTATGGATTTTGAATCAGAGGCAATAATTTTAGAAGAATTTAGTAAATTATTTTTTAATGGATATATATATCAAGGCTCTAAACCAGTTATGTGGTCTCCTGTAGAGAAAACAGCCCTAGCTGAAGCAGAAATAGAATACAAAGATATTAAATCAACATCTATATATACCGCTTTTAGAATTAAAGATAGCAAGGACCCATTATTAAAAAATGCAAGTATTATGATATGGACCACTACTCCATGGACTATCCCAGGAAATAGAGCAATAGCATATGGAAAAAATATTAAGTATTGTCTTTTTGAAATAAAAAAGAGTGAAAATAAAAATTTAATTGAAAGTAAATTTATTGTTGCTGAGGCTTTGCTTAAAACAGTATGTGACTATTGTAAAATACTAGATTTTAAGACTATTCAAACCTTTGATGGTGTTAAATTTAATGGTACTATATGTATACATCCGTTTTACGATTATGGATATCAATATGATATTCCTCTGCTAGAAGGAGATTTTGTAGAAGATACTGAGGGAACAGGACTTGTCCATATTGCTCCTTGTTATGGAGAAGATGATTATAATTTAGCAAAAAGATACGAAATAGATATTAAAGATATTGTAGAAGATAATGGTTGTTATAAAAATAATACACCTATTTTTTCAGGAATACACGTTTTTAAAGCGCATACAAAGGTAATAGAGAAGCTTACTGATATTTTATCTTTAGTAGGTGTAAGAGAATATATTCACTCATATCCGCATTCTTGGAGATCAAAAAAGCCTATAATATTTAGAACAACTCCTCAGTGGTTTATTAGCATGGATAAAAACAATTTAAAAGAAACTGCAATCAAAGAAATTAAATCTACTGATTGGATACCTGCTTCTTCTAAAAATAGAATCCTCAGCATGGTAGAAAATAGACCAGATTGGTGTATATCTAGACAAAGATCATGGGGTGTTCCACTTACAATATTTGTAAATAAAAAAACAGGAGAACCCTTAAAGGATAAAGAAGTGATGAAAAGAATTATTTTAGATGTAAAGAAAAGAGGATCAGATGTGTGGTTGTCAGAAAGCCCGTTTAAATATTTAGGAGAAGAAAATGACCCTGAAGATTATTATGCAGTTAACGATATATTAGATGTTTGGTTTGACTCTGGTACTTCACATGCTTATGTATTAGAAAAAAATAAATTAAATTGGCCAGCAGATTTATATTTAGAAGGTACTGATCAACATAGAGGATTTTTTCAATCATCCTTACTAGCTGCCTGTGGTACTAAAGGAAAAGCCCCATATAAGAGTGTTATCACTCATGGATTTGTTCAAGATGGGCAAGGTAGAAAAATGTCTAAAAGTTTGGGTAATGTAGTTAATCCTGAGGATATTATAAATAAATCAGGTGCAGATGTACTTAGATTATGGGTAGCTACTACTGATTATTCTGAAGATATGAGAATAGGAGCGGAGGTATTAAATAATTTAAATGACAATTATAGAAGAATTAGGAACACATTTAGATTTATTTTGGGAAATGTAGGCCAGTTGAAAAGTGAAGATTGTTTAAAATACGATGAATTAGAGGAAATAGATAAATATATTCTAGCTAGAGTTTATGAATTATATGAATTAAGAAAGTTAGCTATTAAAAAACATTCTTATCATGTTTTTTTTAAATCTTTATTTGAATTTTGTTCAGTAGATTTATCAGCCTTTTACTTTGATATAAGTAAAGATATTTTATATTGTAATTTACTAACAGATAAAAAAAGAAAATGTAAAACTACAATTTTATTTCATTTATATGAGTGTTTAACAAGTTGGTATGCTCCTGTTTTATGCCATACAATGGAAGAAGCATGGAAAACTTATAAAACTCTACCATTAGAAAGTGTTCACTTAAGAGGAAAAGCTAATGTTTCTGATGACTGGTTAAATAAGGGACTTTTAAAGAAGTGGAGCAAAGTAAAGAAAGTCAGAAGAATTGTAAATACAGCAATAGAATTGGCTAGAAATGAAAAAAAAATAGGATCTAGCTTGGAAGTCGAAGTTAGCGTTCTTACTAATGACATAAGTTTAACACAAATAATTAGTAGCGTATCAATGAATGAAATATGCATAGTGTCTTCATTTGAGATAAAGAAAAAAAAAGAAAGTTTAGATAAAAACCATATTGCAAAAGTAGATAATTCTGTAGATGATTTGAATATATATATATATAAAACTAATAAAGAAAAATGTCTTAGATGTTGGCAGTATAAACTAGAAGTAAAAGAAAATAATGGTTTATGCAATAGATGTAAAAATAGTGTAGAAAACCAAATATGATTTCAAATACTTATAATTGGAAAAGAGCAACAGAAATTATTTTGATTATAGTTTTAGGAATAATAATTGATCAATGTACAAAGATTTATGTGTCTAATCTTATGTTTATAAATAATTTTTCTAGTTTAAAGTTATTGCCTTTTCTAGATATTGTATTTGTTAGAAACACAGGTATTAGCTTTGGAATGTTTAGCGAAGGGGGACTAGTAGGAAGATATTTTTTTTCTGCTTTTTCAATTATAGTAGGTACTTTTTTGATTATTTTATCTATTTTAACTGAAAAAAAATTAGTATGCCTAGGCTTATGTTTGATATCATCAGGAGCTATTGGCAATGCAATTGATAGAATATATTTTGGAGGAGTAATAGACTTTATAGATATTTTTGTATATAATTTTCACTGGCCAGCATTTAATTTTGCTGACATATTTATTACAATTGGTGTTATTATTTTGCTTTTTGAAAATATATTTTATAGTCATTATGCACGTTAAGTTAATTTTTAAATTTCTTTTATTATTTAAATTACTTATAACTGTTGGATGTAGCTATAATCGACTTGAAAATTTGGGTTTGTTAAAAGAAAAAGCTAATGAATATTCTTTAGCAAGAAAGGCGCCTCTAATTATGCCTCCTGATATGTATTTAAGACCTCCAAGTTCAGAAAAAGAAGTTACTATTTCTAATGATAATATAGAAGATGATATTAGCTTAGATGATATACTAGTAGGAAATGGAAGTACAAAAAACCAAAGAAATAATAAGAGAATTATTAAAAGTGTTAATAATGAAGCTAAAATCCTTAAAAAAATTTTAGATAAGAAAGCTGTAATACTTTTGAAATGATAGAACATAGGTAAAAATTTTATTGTGCACATAAATACTAAGGGATGGGAAAGAATAGAAGCTAAAAATTTGTTAGCAAATAATCAGATAAAGCTTATTAATAAAAAAAAAGAGGTATTAAAAGACAATACTATTCTACCATTCTTAAAAAATAAAAATAATAAAGAAGTTTTTAAAGTATTATCTTTTGTAAAAAGCAAATTTAAAAATATTGATAAAATTCTTTTAATAGGTACAGGAGGATCTAGTCTTGGAGCCAAAGTATTTTTAGAGATAATTAAAGATAGTCAAATATATTTTTTAGAAAACCTAGATCCAAACTCAATTAACTTTTTTTTGGAAAAATACAAAAAGAAAAGGTTAGGATTATTAGTTATTAGTAAATCAGGGGAAACAATTGAAATAATTAGTTTATTCGAAATTATTATGAATAAACTATCAAAAAATATAAATTTTAATAAAAATGCTGTTATTGTAAGCGATAATAAGGATTCTATACTAAAAAACATAGCAAATAAGTTTAATATTTTTTTTGTAAATCATGAAAAGAATATAGGAGGAAGATACTCATGTTTTTCTGTAACTGGATTGCTTCCTTTAAATTTAGCAGGATATAATGCTTCCAATGCGAAAAAAATGGCAGATACTTTTTTTAATAATATTTTATTAAACAATAAGAAGGAAAATTTAAATTCTACGTGTATTTTATCAAGTATAATTAAAAAAAAAAAGTATACCGGACATGTTTTTTTATGCTATCTGGACAATTACTATCAACTAGGGCAATGGTATAAGCAACTTTGGAATGAGTCTCTAGGTAAAGAACAATTAGGGTTACATTTAATTACAGCACAGGGTGCTATAGATCAACATAGTCAGTTACAAATGTGGATGGATGGGCCGAAAAATTTAATTTTTTCAGTAGTTCTGCCTAAAAAGAGAGCCAAAGATCTTAAAGTGCAAGATAAAAGAAAAATTCTACCTTATTATCTTAAAAATAAGAAAGCAGGAGAAATTTTAAATATAATGGGAGAAGCGACAGTTTTTGAGTTGAAAAAAGCTGGCATACCTACAAGGATAATATATGTAGATGATGATGGAATAAATGAAGCTATAAATTTAATGGCTAATTTGATGTTAGAAGTAACTTTTATAGCAAAATTAATAGGAATTGATCCCTTTAGTCAACCTTCAGTTGAAAAGGTAAAGTTCAGAACGAAAGAATTATTAAAAAATTATGAAAGCGATTAAATTTTTATCAAATGATATTATTAACGAAATAGCTGCAGGAGAAGTAATAGAAAAACCGAGTGCAGTAGTAAAAGAATTAATAGAAAATTCAATAGATGCAGGGTCTGATAAAGTACACATAAGTATAAAATCAGGAGGCATCTCAAGAATATTAGTTAAAGATAATGGATATGGAATTAATAGTAAATATATAGATAATGCCGTAGCAAGGTATGCTACTTCAAAAATTTATAAAAATACATTAGATAATATTAAAACTTTAGGTTTTAGAGGGGAAGCGCTTTACTCTATCTCTAACGCATCTAATTTGAGTATTATAAGTAAAACAGAGAATATGGATGAGGCCTGGGAACTAAAAATAGCTTTTGGAAAAATAATTAAGAAAAGACCATCTAAGGGAAACAAAGGTACCATAGTAGAAGTTTCCGAGCTATTTAATAATTTACCAGTGAGAAAAAAGTTTTTAAAATCAGTAAGAGCAGAGTCTTTACTTATTAAAAATTCAATAAAAAAAATAGCATTAGGTTATCCTCAAATTACCTTTTCGTATTCTGAAGAAGATAAAGAAAAGTTTTTATTAATTGGAAGAAATGAAGCTGACAAATATAAATATAGAATAAAAGAGGTATTGGGAGAAGACTTTTTGAAAAGTAGCTTTCATATTGAAAATCATTATGAAGAATTTAAGTTAAATATTTATGCAAGTATACCTACTTTCAATAAGTCAAATTGGCAACAATCTACTATAATAATTAACGGAAGAGTTGTTCAAGACAGATTGCTATTAGGGGTTATTAAAGCAGCTTATGCTGGACTATTAGCAGGCAATAGATTTCCGCTTATAGTATTGTATCTTGAAATACCTTCTAAAGATTTAGATATAAATGTTCATCCATCAAAAACTGAGGTTAGAATACTTGATAGAAATAAATTGAATTCTGTTATAATTAAATTAATAAGATATAAGTTAGAAAAATTAGGACTTAGGTACTCTGTAGAGGCTGAAAAGGAGTTATTAAAAAAACTCAAAATATCTAATAATTTAAAACAGGCTAAATTAAATATTGATGCTCTAGAAAGTAAAGAAGAAAAAAAATTAGATGAAAAAATTATAATTAATAAAGAAGATTATGCAGGACTTCCAGTTGCTTACAAGCTTGGCTTGGCTAAAGCACAAATAAACAATATGTTTATTGTATCTCAGACAGAAAGTAGTTTAATATTAGTTGATCAACATGCAGCACATGAAAGAATAGTACTAGAAAGTCTTAAAGCAAACTATTATGATAATAATGTGACCAGACAAATTTTATTAATACCAGAGATAATTAATCTAGAACAAGGCAAAAATAATCTACTTAAATATAAAAAAGAAATATTTAAGTTAGGGTTTATTTTTGACGACTATGGAGAAAACACTTTAATAGTTAGAGAAATACCTGCAATACTTGGTAAAATAAATATATTATTGCTTTTTCAGGATTTGTCTGAACAAATAATTAAATTAGGTAATATAAACCCTAAAGATACCTATATAGAGAAAATTTTGTCTACTATAGCTTGTCATAACAGCATTAGAGCAGGAAGAAGGCTTAACATAGAAGAAATGAATTCGGTATTAAGAAGTATGGAAAAAACTCCTAACTCAGGACAATGCAATCATGGTAGACCTACGTTTATAGAATTGAAATTAAAGGATGTTGAAGGACTCTTTGGTAGAAACTAAACAAATTTAAAAAAAGTAATACTAGATTTTCCATAGGTTCTTGAAAAATTTATAAATTCATTTAACTCATGATTAAACTTATATGATTTTATGGTTTCACTTATTATAATACCATCTTTTTTTAAGGCTTTTTCACTTAAAATTTTTTTTATTGATACATTTACAAAGTCCGATAGATAAGGGGGATCTAAATAAACTATATTATAACAATTTCTCTTAAGATCAATGTCAAAAAAATTTTTTCTGTAAAATGTAACTCTATTCTTTGGTATATTTTTAGAAAGGTTTTTTTTTAATTCAGAAAAAATTTTATTATTTTCCTCGATTAAAGTAGCTTCTTTTAGATTTCTAGAAAATGCTTCTATTGAAATTGTTCCTACACCTGCGAATGCATCAAGAAGATGAGCTTTGTGTGCCCAACTATTCCAGTCATAACGGTTAATCAATATGTTAAATATGGCTTCTCGTATTTTGCTAGAAGTAGGACGTAATTTTTTAGAAGAAATTGTTGTAATTTTTCTTGTTTTATATAAGCCAGCTGTAACCTTCATATTAATTCTAATTTTAGTTTATATGGTTTAATAAATTTAATATCTCCTGTTTTTAAGGAAGCCAGCCTTATAGGCCCGTATTGAATTCTAATTAACTTATTAACGCTTAAACCTATCTTCATAAAAATCTTCCTTATATGTTGATTTTTCCCCTCATCTAATTTAATTAAAACCCAAGAATAAGAAGGGTTTTTTTTAATAATATTTATACTTTTTATCTTGTATAAAACCTTATTAACCAAAATACCTTTTTTTATTTTTTTTAAAATCTTATCGTTAATGATGCCTTGTATTTTAACTTTATATACTCTGACAACTTTATTAGATGGCAGTTCAAGCTTTCTCTTTATTTTCGAGTTATTAGTAAGTAGAATTAAACCCTGAGAGTTATAATCAAGCCTACCTACAGAGTGCAATCTGCCATTAATATTTTTTTTGCTTTTTTTGGGTATTAAGTCATATATTTTTGTTCTATTAAATTCATCTTTATGTGAACATATTACCCCTTTAGGTTTATTTAAGGCAATAATAACTATTTTATCATTATGCTTACCGTTATCCATATATCTCAGGTTTTAATTTTTGCTTTTTTAATAAAGTCTCTTAAAATATTTTCATCAGTTTTTTCTATTAAAAACTCAGGATGCCATTGTACTCCTATACAAAAATCTAAGTTTTTATCTTCAATCCCCTCTATAATTTCATCATTAGCTCTAGCATTTATTGTCAAGCCTGAACCAGGTAGCTTTACCGCCTGATGATGAGCACTATTAACTTTTATTTTACTTTTCTTTATTATTGTATGTAACTTAGTTTTTTTAACAATATTGACATCATGACTTGTTTCATTTCTAGGATTTTTTTGTTCATGGTTAATATTAGTTTTAATTTCGCTATTTATATCTTGTATAAGGCTTCCTCCATAAATAACGTTTAATAATTGTTGTCCTCCACAAATTCCAAGTAGGGGCAAATTTTTTTTTAAAATAGCATTGCATAAACTAATTTCATATGTAGTTCTTAATTTTTTAGTAGTTACGCTTTTATATTTTTTTTTTTCAGAAAAGTATACTGGATCTATATCAAAAGCTCCTCCTGTAATAATGAAGGCATCAATTATTTCTACCATTGCACTGATAGCTTTAATATCATAAACTAAAGGAATAGGAATACCCCCTAACTTAGAAATGGAGCTACAGTAATTTTCTCTTATTGCATACCATGGGAAGTTTGAATACGAATTTTTGGTTTCTAGATCTAGGGATAGGCCTATAAGTGGTTTTTTTTTCATTTTTAATTTTTTATTAAATATAAATTATTTTGAAATTATCTCAAATAGTAAAAATTGCTTATAAAGAAGCAGAAAAAGCAGAGGAGAAAGGAGAAGTCCCTGTAGGAGCAGTAATATTTAATGATAAAAGCATTATATCTAAGGCACATAATCTAGTAATTTGCAACAAGGATCCATTAGCGCATGCTGAAATACTCGCTATAAAAAAAGCAGTTTCAAAAATAAATAAAGCAGATTTAAAAGGTTTTAAAATTTATTCAACACTTGAACCATGTTTATTCTGTTACAGTGCAATATCAATGTATTTTATAAATTCAATTTATTTTGGAGCTTATGATAATAGCAGAGAAGATCAGGAGTTTGGAAAATTATTAGATAACAAGAGAATTATAGGAAGCAGACCTGAAATATATGGAGGAATAGGAGAAGAAAAATGCTCACAAATAATAAAAAATTTTTTTAAAAAGATAAGAAAAAACTAATTTCCTATATCTTTTCTATAAATCAGGTTCTCACATTTTATATTTGATATAGTTTCGTATGCCAAATCTACTGCATTTTTAAGATTTTTGTTTTTAACAACTAAGTTTAGCACTCTTCCACCATTAGTTATGATCTTTCTATTTTTATTTAGCTTAGTTCCAGCATGAAATAAATAAGTAGATTTAGAGGAAATATTTTTTGAAATATTTATTTCATATCCAGATTTGAATTTTCCAGGATAGCCTTTACTTGCCAAGACAATACATACACTTTTATTCTTTTCTAACTTTACTTTATATTGATTTAGTCTGTTATTAATTGTAGCAAGTAAAAGATTTAGAAGATCACTATTTAGCCTGGGTAAAATTGCCTGACACTCGGGGTCACCAAATCTTACATTATACTCTATTAAATAAATATTTTTTTTTGTAAACATTAATCCTGCATATAAAATACCTTTATATGGATAGCCTAAATTATGCATTATATTAATAGTAGGCAGAATAAATTCATTTAATACTTTAGTAATAACTTTTTTATTTTCAAAACGTGATGGCGATATACACCCCATGCCTCCTGTATTAGCTCCAGTATTGTTCTCCCCAATTCTTTTATAATCTTTCGCGCTTCCTAAAAATTTAGCAGACTTTCCATCAACTATAAAAAAAAAACTTGCTTCTTCTCCAGTTATTTTATCTTCTATAATAACTTTGGACTTCTTATTACCAATTTGACCTGATTTAACTTTTTTAAGAAAAAGTTCAGCTTCTTTTAAAGACTCAGCAACAATAACTCCCTTACCAGAGGCAAGGCTATCTAATTTAATTACACATGGAAAACTAATAGATTTAATTTTTTTTAATGCTTCTAGATAACTGTTAAATATTTGCCATTTAGCTGTATTAATACCTGCAAGATTACATACTTTCTTTGTAAAAATTTTTGAAGACTCTAACATTGAAGCTTGTTTGGAAGGACCAAATACTTGTATACCTTCTAAAGATAGACTATCGGATATACCATCAGCTAAATAGATTTCTGATCCAGGTATCACCAAATTAATTTTTTTTTTTATACAAAAATTTATAACTTTTTCTTTTTGATTTAGATTTAAATCTTCAAATTTTGAAATTTTTCTAGTTCCTATATTTCCAGGAATACACCAAAGGTTTTTGATTTTTTTTGAACTTTTTAATTTTAAACATATAGAATGCTCTCTACCTCCACCTCCTAATACCAGAACATTCATATTTTTATATTCCTATAAATATGTTAAATTTATATAATTACAATATAATTTAATTATGTCAAATATACCAGAATATAGTGTATCAGAAATTTCTAAATCAATTAAATCAAATCTTGAGGGGCAGTTTAGTAGAGTAAAAATTAAAGGAGAAATTTCTGGATTGACTAAAGCTAATTCTGGCCATTATTACTTTAATTTGAAGGATGAAACTGCAACATTATCTTCTATAATTTGGAGAAGTACTTCTAATATTATTGAAGTATCTCCTGAGGAGGGGCTAGAGATAGTAGCTTTAGGAAAAATAAGCACTTATATGCCTAGGTCTAATTATAATTTTATAATTGAAAATATTTATGTTGCTGGAGAAGGAGCATTACTTAAAATTATAGAAGATAGAAAAAAAAGACTAAAAAAACTAGGTTTTTTTGATCAAGAAAATAAAAAGAAAATACCTTTTTTGCCGAGTAAAATAGGAATTATTACCTCTTCAACAGGAGCAGTTATACAAGATATGAAAAAAAGAATAAAAGAAAGGTTCCCTTCGCATCTAATGCTATGGTCAGTTCCTGTTCAAGGACCTAAATGTGAAAAAGTTATTTCTGAAGCCATTAAAGGTTTTAATTTAATTCAAGATAAACCAGATGTTATTATTTTAGCAAGAGGTGGAGGAAGTTTAGAAGATATAATGGCTTTTAACAGTGAAGAAATAGCAAGTTCTATATTTGAATCTAAAATTCCTATAATCTCTGCTGTTGGTCATGAAACCGATTTTACAATATCAGATTTGGTAGCTGATATTAGGGCTTCAACCCCAACAGCAGCGGCAGATTTAGTAGTTCCAGAAAAAATAGAATTAAAGGAAAAAATTAATAACTTATTAGTAGCAAAAAATAGTAACCTAGAAAATATTTTTAACATGAAGTCTTATAAACTTGATAATTTCAATTTAAAACTTTCAGAGCCAAAAAAATATTTGGAAAGTCTTGAATTTAGAGTTTCTAATGAATATCTTAAAATAGAAAATTTTTTTACTAATTATCTTAAGAGAATAGAAAACTTAATAAAAAATCTTAGTTTACTTGATCCCAATAAAAAAATTATAGATTTAGATAAAGAATTAAAAAAAATATATAATTATTTTAATAAAAACTTTGATATATTTATAGAGAAAAAAAAAAATAAGTTTAATAACCAACTTCAGATACTATCTTCCTGCTCATACGAAAGATGGCTTGAAAAAGGTTTTGTAATAGTAAATGATTTAAATAATAAACTGGTAAAAAACTTAAGTGAATTGGAAAATAATAAAGATATAATAATTAAATTTTCAGATGGCGAAGCAACAGCAAAAATTATTGAGTCTACTAAAAAGAAATAGTATTTTTTTAATTTTACTATTCCTATTATTTGAAAAAAAAATATTTTCATTAGAAATAAACGGAAATTTTATCCAAGGAGGTTTAATACAAGGTAATGTTGATCATAAAGCACAAGTTTATTTAAATGAAAATTTAATACCTATAGATAAAGATGGAAATTTTTTATTTGGTTTTGAAAGAAAAAATAAAAGCTCTGCTAAAATTAAGATAACTTTAGATAATGAAATAATTTTAAACAAATTTTTTAAAATTGAGCAAAGAGAGTATTTAGTACAAAAAATTACTATACCGGATAAAAAAAAAGTAACACCACCTAAGGAGTTTTATGAAAGAATAAAAGCTGAAACTGAACTAATTAGAAAAGCTAAAAAAGTAAAAGTAAAAACACCTTATTATAAAAAGGGATTTATAATGCCAACAAAAGGGATTATAACAGGAGTTTATGGGAGTCAAAGAATATTTAATGGTATTCCAAAAAGGCCACATTATGGATTAGACATAGCAAATAAAAAGGGGACGGATATAATAGCTACATGTGACGGAGAAATAGTGCTAACTCAAAATGATTTATTTTTTTCTGGAGGAACTATTATAATTTCACATGGACAAGGATTGACATCCTCCTATCTTCATTTATCCTCGATTTTAGTAAAAGTTGGAGATATTGTAAGGCAAGGCCAAATAATTGCTAAAATGGGTGATACGGGAAGAGCTACAGGGTCGCACTTAGATTGGAGAATGGAAATAAGAGGAGTTAGAATTGATCCTAAGTTGTTGTTAAATTAAAAGAGAATATTACTTTTAATATAGATTTTTATTCCATCTTCTGTGAATCCATAACCATTGCTCAGGATTATTTTTTATCCAATCGCTAATTACACTATTGATTTCCTTTAAAACAATTTTTACCTTTTTATTATGACTTAAATTACCCTTAGGAATGACTATTTTATTAAAAAATTTTATATTATTATCAAATTTATTTACTCTTGATAGCTGGATAGGTACAATATCTAAATTCATTTTTAAAGCTAAATCAGCTATAAAGTTTGCAGTCGGAGCAGGTTTTCCTAAAAAGTTTATCATTGGACCTTCATTTAACTTTTGGTCCATTAGTAAAGCTAAACAGTTACCTTTTCTTAGCCAGATAAAAGATTTTTTTGCACCCAAATCACCTTTTGGAGCATAAGTTCCATAAGCAGACCTAATTTTTTGAATAATAAAGTCTACAAACTTATTGTTAGCTCTTCTATAAAGGCAAAGAGGATCTAATTGTAAGCTTTTTAAAACTAAGGGTCCTATTTCCCAGTTACCATAATGAGCCGAAAAAAATATAATCCCCTTTTTTTTTTTATTGTTGTAGGCAATTATTTTTTTAATATTTTCAAGACCAACTATCTTAGTATTAGTACAATTAATAGGGTTATATTTTTTTAAATGTATAAACTCGCCAAAGTTTCGACCAATATTACGCCACATTCCTTTAATTATTTTATTTACGTCCTCTGTATTTTTTTTAGGCCATACAAGGCTTATATTTTTTTTTGCTATTCTATTAAATTTAGAATGTTTGCCTATTTTATAAAATATAAAGGCACAGAGAGTTGAAGAATTTTTTTTTCCTAGTAACTTAAACATAAAAAAAATCATTATAACAACTACGCCAACAAATACCTCAACTATGTGCTTAAACATCTAGATTAATTTCCTTATTTATATAATTAAAAAAACCATTGCTCTCAAATTTAATTTTGATGTCTATTGCTGAAATATATTTTTTTAAATCTTTTGGTATTTTTACATAATCCTTAGCAGTTGTTAAAATTTTAGTTGAGCTATCTTTTGATAAAGAAATTATTTTTTTCAAATCATCTCGTTTATATTGATAGTGATCAGGAAAGTATAGTTTTTTTTGAATATCTAGGCCATTACTTGATAGTAGTTCAAAAAAATTATCGGGATGAGCAATACCTGCATAAGCTATAATTTTTTTTTTGTAAAATTTTTTTAACATAGTATGCTTTATAAATAATTTTCCAAAATATTTTTTTTTTCTATAGTTTTTAAATATTTTATTACATTCATGCTTATCCCCATAAAAAAAAATACAATCACTTCTATTAGTAGCACTTTTTATAGTTTCTCTTAATGGTCCAGCAGGAATGATTTTAGAATTTCCATTTCCTTGAATTTTATTGGATACCAAAATATTCACTTTTTTCTTTATACTAAAGTCTTGAAAGCCATCATCTAATAAAATAAATTTTGCATCACTTTTTTTTGCTTCAATTATACCATCTACTCTTTTATTACATACCCAGGTTGTAGCAAATTGAGATATGAGTTTAGCTTCATCTTCTATAACTGAATTAATATTAGAATTTTTGACCATTAATACTTTTTTAGAAATTTTTGATTTATAAGTTTTATATATTACATGCACATTTACTTTTTTTTTTTTATAATATTTACATATCTCAATAATCAGAGGTGTTTTACCAGCTCCTCCAGCAATAACATTGCCTACGCAAATAATAGGAATATCAAACGAATATTTCTTTTTAGTTAAATGTTTAAAAATATTACAAATTTGCCAAATATAAGATAATGGTAGCAGTAAGGTAGATTGTAGTGATTTTTTTTTATACCAAAATTTAGGTGTTTGCATTGTACTCTTTCATTTTTTTATAAATAATATGAGAGTTATCTTCAAAGCTTAAGGTAACTTTTCTTGCATTACTGGCTAGTATTTTGCTATTTATTTTTTTATTAAAAATGTTAAATAACATCAGATAAAGGTCAGATATATTATTTGAAATAATAACAGCATTATTTTTTTTGAACAGCTCTACTATTTCTTTAATTTTATTATAGTAGGGGCCTATTATTATGCTCTTAGAAAATTGAGCAGCCTCAATTAAATTATGTCCACCAATAGGTACAAAAGTACCACCTAATATTATTACATTTGAAATTGAAATTAATAGACCAGACTCACCAAAAGTATCAAATAAATAAACCTGTGCATCTAAACTAGGTAGTTGATTCTTAGATCTTTGTTGAAAAATAAATTTTTCTTTTTCAATTTCATTCAAAATGTCATTTCTTCTATTTGGATGTCGAGGTTGGATCATTAGTATTAAACTTTTATTCTTCTTATATAATTGTTTAAAACTTTCAAGTATTACTTTTTCTTCTCCTGCGTGAGTGCTAATAGCTGATATAACATTTTTGCCCTTAATTTTCTCTAACAGTAGTCTTTTTTTTTTAGTGTCAAACTTTAATTTTGGTGCACAGAATTTTAAATCACTTACTCCACTTATTTTAATTCCTATCTTATTTTCCATTATTTCTTTATCAGAATCAGATTTGGCAATTATTAAATTAAAATTATTTAAGGTAGTTTTTAAAAAACTTCCCATAACTTTCCATTTCCTTAAGCTACTATTCGATATTCTAGCTTGAACTAAAAACAATGGTATATTCAATTTACATGTATTATTTATTAAGTTAGGCCACAACTCTGATTCAGTGAAAATAGCCATGGATGGGTTCCAATGTCTTAAAAATCTTTTCGTAAATAAATTAAAATCAAGTGGTAGATATTGATGATAAACCTTTTTAGAGAAATTATCATTAACATATACTGATGATAGTCTTGTGTTAGTAGTAATTAGGACTTCATAATTATCAGCAATAAATTTCTTAACTAATATATATATGGACTTTGTTTCTCCTACACTACATGCGTGAAACCAAACCAACTTATTATCTGGTTTTTTTTTATTTGTATAACTTATTTTTTCTAAAAATCTTTTACCATCTTCTTTCCCTGTTATAACCCTTAGAAAATAAAATATTGTAATAAATGGAGACAAAATAAGGATTAGAAAATTATAACCCTTTATATTCATTTTATAGTCCTGCCAGTGTCATATCATTTATTAAAATTGACGGACAATTAATATTATCGTTTATTTCCATATCATTGGCAGGAGTTAAATTCATCATCATTTCAAGCATGTTGCCAGCAATTGTGACTTCACTTACAGGATAGCTTATTTCTCCATTATCTATTTTAAATCCTGCAGCTCCCCTGCTATAATCTCCGTTAACAGGATTAAAGCTCATTCCAAGCATTTCTGTAATCAAAAACCCATTTTTGATAGAACTTATTATATTTTCAAGGGTTTCACTCCCATTCTCTAATATAAGATTTCTAGGACCTGAATTTCCATTAACTGGTATATTTAATTGTCTTGAGCTTCTTAAATTTAAAAAAAAGTTTTTTAAAACTCCTTTATCAATAATATTTATTTTATTAGATTTAATCCCATTATCATCATATGGCATTGATCCTAACCCTCTTAATATTTTTGGATTATTAGTAACTTTAATATTTTCTTTGAATATAGGATTATTAATTTTATTTTCTAAAAAACTTGTTTTCCTTGCAATTGCAACACCATTTGCGCATGAGCAGAAAGATGATAATATACTTTTAGCAACCCTAGGTTCAAATATAACATCTAAGGAACAACTCTTTATTTTCTTTGAACTAAGTCTAGACACAGCTCTATTTGCTGCTTTTTCACCAATTTCTTTAAAAGACGAAAGATCTTTAGAGTAAATGGCAGAAGAGTACTCATAATCTCTTTGCATATTAGTTTCTGTTCCTGCTATAGCAATAGTGGAAATAGAGTGGTAGGTTTTTGTAAAGCTTGATTTAAAGCCTTTTGATGTTATTAAGTGTGAAGTGTTTTTTGATGCCCCTCTAGTAGCACCTTCTGAGTTAGTGATTTTTTTGTTTTCTAACATTGCTGCCTCAGTGGAAATAGCATGTTGCAACATTTCTTTGTCCGAAAGTTCATTTTTATCTTCTAGATCTAAATCTTTAAATGAAGTTTCATAATCTTTTTTATCGGGTAACCCGCAGAATTTGTCTATTGGCATCGAGGAGACCATAGCACTGCCCTTTTCTAAAAACTCATTTATTTTGATTTTTTTTATATTATTTAAAGATAAACTAGCTTTTCTATTATCTTTATATATATTCACGTTGATATTAATACTATTAGATCTATCTATATTTTCTAATTTTAAATTTCTTGATTTTACAGATAATCTTTTATTTTCTGATATTAAAACTTCTACATCATCTATATTAAATCTTCTATAATTATCTAAAATTTCTTGAGCAAAATCTAGTGTACTTTTTTTTGTCAATTATTTATCTCCTAAAAATTTATCATTAACAAATATAATTTCGCATTTGCAACCAGAAAGGATTTTTTTTTTTTTTTTCATTTGTTCACAACCATCAATTGCTATTTTTTTTGCATAATCTTCATCTGCTAATTGATAGCTAAGACCTAGAGCTTCATAAGTATTCCCTTTAAGTGGGAGGCATGCTGCCCCAGCTTTATTTATAGATAGGCTAGTATAGTCTATTTTCCATTTAGATAGCTGGTTAATAAAAGTAACTCTAGCCTTATTAGAAGCCACAAGTTCTAAGCTAAACAAAAATATTAAAAAAAAATAAAGAGTGTTTTTAAACATATACTTATTATCACAAATAATTTTTTGGCTGGGGGACCGGGACTCGAACCTGGACTGACGGGATCAAAACCCGCTGTTCTACCAATTAAACTATCCCCCAATTAATTATTAATATTGCATTTGTCATAAAATTGAGCAACATTATAAAATATTTTTTTTTTACTGCAAATGAAAATTATTGATGGAAAACTTTTAGCCGAAGAACTAAATAAGGATTTAGCTAGAAAAAATTTGCTATTTAAGCAAAAATTTCATAAAAAACCTTATTTGGCAGTTGTTTTAGTAGGAGATAACGCGGCTAGCAGTATATATGTAAAAAATAAAGAAAAACAAGCTAATATAGTAGGAATAGAATCGGAAGTAATTAATTTAAATAAAAATGTATCAGAAAAAGAACTTTTAGATGTAATAGAAAGTTTAAATAAAAATAATAAAGTTGATGGTATATTAGTTCAACTTCCACTCCCGAATCATATAGATAGTAAAAATGTTATTGATAATATTAATCCAGATAAAGATGTAGATGGCTTTAATGCTAGAAATGTAGGCTTATTAGCCATGGGTATACCTAAAGTTATACCATGTACTCCTTTAGGTTGTTATAAAATGTTAGAAAATATTACTAACCTAGAGGGAAAGAAAATTGCTGTTCTGGGAAGGTCTAATATTGTAGGCAAACCATTAGCTTATTTATTAACAAATAAAAATGCTACTGTTACATTAATTCATTCTAAATCTAAAGGAATTAAAGAAATTTGTATGAATAGTGACATCATAGTAGCAGCGATAGGAAAACCCAAATTTGTGAAACATACATGGGTACATAAAAAGTCTATTGTTATAGATGTGGGTATTAATGTCATAAGTGAAAGGGGTAGAAGAAAAATTGTTGGAGATGTAGATTTTGAAAAAACTTTTTCAAAAGTTAGAGCAATCTCTCCTGTACCTGGAGGAGTAGGACCAATGACAATTCATTGTTTGCTATTAAACACTTATAATTTAGCTTATCTAAAAGTTAATTTATAATTTTAAAAAAGTTGCCATTTTCCACTTAACTTTGTTGATAAACGGAAACTTTTTTTGATAGTTAATTAAGTCTTTTCTTCTTTTAAATAAAATAAAAATAACGTTTCCACTTCCAGTAATTCTAGGAATAGTATAATTATTATAAGAAGGAAGGTTGTGTAGTAACTTTTCTACATCATTATTTAATTTGCAAACTGTATTCTCTAAAGCATTTTTCTTATTATTCATATCTTTTATAAGATTTTTTAATGTAAAAGGAAAAAGTGATTTGCTATCTAACGGATCATTATAGCTTTCAAATATTTTCTTCGTTGAAAGTGTAGTATTAGGTTTTAACAAAAGTATCCAAATTTTTTTTTTTAGATTAGGTAAACATTTAATTTTTTCTCCAACTCCCGTAACATATGAGGTTTTTGAATAATAACATACTGGAACATCACTACCAATTTTCTTTAGTTCAGGAATATTAATATTATTCTTAATATCATATAGTTTAAAAATTGCTCTAACAATAGCGGCTGCATTAGCTGAACCTCCTGCAAGGCCTGAGTCCAGAGGTATATTTTTTTCTAGTTTAATAGCAAGATAAATTTTTTTTTTTACCAATTGAGATATTTCATAAATTGCTTTTTTTATCAAAGTATCACCACCTTTTTTCTCAAGACAATTAGCTTGTGGTCCTAAGATAGTAATACTATTTTTAGTACTTTTTTTAATATGTAAAGTATCAAAAAGTTCAGGAAGAAAAGTAACATGACTTTGTATGCTGTGAAATTTATTAGGAAGTTTATCTACTACTCTTAAGCTAAGATTTAATTTTGCGTATGCCCTTTCAGTTATACATACAGATTTCATTAACTTAAAGTCCCTTGTTTAATTTTAATTTAATTATAGCTTTAAGTTCTTCATCTGGATTATAGAGCAAAGCTCTTTTCCATTGGTAAATTGCTTCATTCTTATATCCTGCTCTAAAAAGAGCATCACCCAAATGATCGTTTATTATTGGGTCATAGGGTACTAAGCTAACTGCTTTTTCTAATTCATTAACTGCTCTTTTATATTCACCTTTTCTATAGTAAGCCCACCCAAGACTGTCGACAAAATAACCATCATTTGGTCTTAATTTAACTGCTTTCTTAATTAAATTTTCAGCTTCATCTAAGTTAATTCCAAAATCAATCCAAGTGTATCCCAAATAGTTCAAAACTAGAGGTTGGTCAGGTGATAATTTTAATGCTAATAGAAAATCCTTCTCAGCGTTCTCCCATTTTTTTTGATCTTTCATATGACATCCCCCTTGAGTAAAATAAGTACCAATCTTTTTTTTGTGGTTTTTCTATTAAGGAAATGGCAGTTCTAAAGTGATCTATTGCATCCTCATATTTTTTTTCAATGTGCTTTAATTCTCCTAGTTTATAAAAAGCATCTACTCTATTTGGGGAGAAGGTATTTAATTTTTTAATTAATTTTTCTGCTTTATCAAAATTGTTTATATTCATTTCAAGGTCAGCCAACTTCAAATAAGCATTCCATCCCAAATAACTTGACAGTGGTATTTCTTTTAATGCTTTAACAGCTTTTATATTTTTCCCTAATACCTGATAACTCTGAGCTATTAAATAATAATTAATGTAGTTTTGTTTATTTAAATAAAGAGATAAATAACAGTAAGCGATAGAAGATTCGTACATTCTTTGGCCATACAATATTTCAGCAATATTAAATAAACTTTCGGATAAACCGTCTTTTCTGTTAATT
>CACHHO010000004.1 GCA_902579545.1 Rhodospirillaceae bacterium
CTTTTGTAAAAGAAGGAGATTTTTACAACAGTTTTAAAAATTCACAAATTAAACATAAAGCAATCTATGAAACTGCAATAGGATATCACGGTATGATGGAACCTATGAATTGTTTAGCTATGGAAAAAGCTGGTAAATGGCATTTGTTTACAGCTAATCAATGGCAGTTGAGAATGACTAATATGGTAGCTAGTGCTCTTAATGTTGAAGCTGATGATGTAATTCATCATCAACAATATGCTGGATGTGGTTTTGGAAGAAGGTTAGAGCCTGATGCTGCTATACCTGCTGCGCTTGCTTCACAGTTTATAAATAGACCTGTAAAATTAATATTTACTAGAGAAGATGATATGATGTTTAATTTTAACAGAACACTTACTTATCAAGTTTTAGAGGGAGGTGCGGAATTTGGAAAAATTACAAGTTTAAAACATGATAATTGTGCTGGATGGTCAACTTTTAGACAGGCCCCTGGATTTATGGCTGAATCAAAAGATAACAAGGGCAAACTAGATCAGTTTTCTACTAATGGTTCTGATCACTGGTACGATATACCTAATCATTATGTAAGATCCATTAGAAATGATATAAATGATAGGTCTAATCCACCGGGGTCAGTAAGGTCTGTTGCTCCTTTTTGGAGTTTTTTTGCTGTTGAAAGCTACATGGACGAGATGGCTCATTTAATGAAAGTAGACCCTTTAGAATTTAGACTGAGACACATTAACCCAGTAGGAATTAATAAAGGCATAAAAGGCGTAAGTTATGGAGGATCTAATAGACTTCGAAATGCATTGCTTGTAGCTGCCGGAAAATCTGGATATGGTGTTAAACCTTTACCTAAAGATCATGGGATTGGTATATCTGTTGTTTCTTCTCAGGAAAGACAATCGCCTGGATGGACTGCATGTATTATTGAAATTCATCTAAATAAAAAAAATGGAATAATTACACCAAAGAAGCTTACTATAGCAATGGACGTTGGCACTGCCATTAACCCAAGAAACATCAAAGCTCAAATAGAAGGTTCAGCATTGTATGGAATTTCTCAAGTACTTTATGAAAATATAACTATGAAAAATGGATCAATAGAGCAAACTAACTTTGATACCTGGAGACCTATGAGAATTAATCAGGCCCCTGAAATAGAGTCAATAGTCATAGAAAATGGTCATTATCCTGTAGGAGCTGGTGAGGCTGCTATGACAGCTATAGGGCCTGCTATTGCTAATGCTATTCACAATATCGGTGGTATAAGAATTCGTTCATTGCCCATAACTCCTGAAAAAGTTTTGCAAGCTTTAAAAAATGCTTAGAAATAAAAAAAATTATTTTTAATCAAGATTAAATTAAGTTATAACTACGGTATTAAAAATAACTGCTATTTAATATTCAAAGGTATAGCAATCAACAATAATCTTGCTCTAATTTGGAGCTAACTTATCATTTTTAATTTTGCATTTTCTTAGATTTAATTCGAGTCCTTTTTCATATTTGTTGCATCCCATAGTCCCAATAAAGCAGTCAGCAACAACTATTTCTCGAACGTTTGCTATTTGAGTAGCAAAGTTATATGTGATTAATGTTTTATATTTGCAGACATTCAACTCTTTATTGCTACACGCTAGATAAGTAGAGTTTGGTAGAAAATATTCAATTTTGTTATTAATTTCTTTTACTTTTTTTACTGATTGCCATTTTAAATCTACTTTTTTAAAATAATATGTGCTTTGATTTTCTTTTCTATCTATTTTATATGAGTAGCCATTCTCACATTCAAATACCATAGTACTAGAATTAATAGAATAAAAAAAAAATAATACAATAATAGGACAAAGTTGAATAAAAACTTTTTTCATTACTATATTAGTTTACAAATATTCATCTACTGCTAATAAAGCAGCATTAGCACATTGTTCATCTTCATCTCCAGTTGCCCCACTTACACCAATAGCACCTAAAAGCATTCCACTTTTAGTTTTGATAGGTAGGCCTCCAGGAAAAGCAACTATGTTTTCTGAGTGTGCTAATCCGGGTACTCTTCCAGGCTTGCCATCTTTTCCATAAACTATATCTTGTATTGTTCTGGTAGGTACAGGAATACCTGCAGAAGAATTAGCTTTTGCTATAGCAATATCTATACTTAATAAAAATGAATTATTCTGTCTTCTAAATAAAACTAAATCTCCTCCAGCGTCAACTATTGCTATATTAACGGGCCTATAACCTGTCTTTTTTTGATGACTTTCACAAGCATCAGCCATAATTTTTGCAATTTTTAGATTAATAACTGGTTTCATCTTGATAGTATTATCTTGAGCAAAAGTGCTTAAGCTAAAAATAAAAAAAATAAAAAAAATAAAATATTTTCTTAGCATATGATTACCTCTCTTTTAAATTAATGTTAGTATATTAAATTAATTATGAAAAAAGCGATAGTAATATATCCTGTAATAGAAAAGCTAAAAAAAAATATAATTGAGAATAAATTAATAGAAACTTGTAACTTAGCAGAGGCTATTTATTTAGATGTAATTTATAAAGAGTATTTTTTATTAAAAAAACCTGATCCTAAAGGTTTAATGAGAAAAGGAAAGTTAAACTACTTTTTAGAAGTCTTTAATGAATTTAACTTCAAAGGAAATAATAATATTCTTATTTTTGCAATTGACATTTCTCCTATACAACAAAGAAATTTAGAAAGGATATATAAAATAAAAATTTTAGATAAAACCAGTTTAATATTGGAAATTTTCGGGGAACGAGCTTTTTCTAAAATAGGTAGAGTACAAGTTGAATTAGCTCATTTGAGTTGGCAAAAAAGTAGATTAGTCAGAAGTTGGACTCATTTAGAGAGACAAAGAGGAGGTTTTGGTTTTTTAGGAGGGCCAGGTGAGTCTCAAATAGAGTTAGATAAAAGAATGATTAATAAAAGAATAAAGCAATTAAAACTTTTAATTATAAAAGAAAAAAAAACTAGAGACATACAATATAATAATAGACAGAAAAAAAAGGTGCCAGTTGTTTCTTTATTAGGTTACACCAATGCGGGCAAGTCTACGCTCTTTAATTCTCTAACTAAATTAAATGTAAGTGCAAAAAATAAGTTATTTGAAACATTAGATACTAAAATATCATATTTTTATTTACCTAATATTAAAAGAGCGTATTTGAATGATACTGTGGGATTTATATCAGATTTACCAACACTTTTAGTAGAAGCATTTAAAAGTACTTTAATAGAAGTTGCAAAGGCTGATTTATTAATACATGTGATGGATAGCAGCTCAGAAGAAGTAGAAGAACAAAAAAAAGATGTTCTAAAAGTTTTGAATCAACTTGAGATTAATCCTAACAGTATAGATGGTCCACCTATGCTTGAGGTAATGAATAAAATGGACCTACCTAGTAGCAAAGGGAAAATAGATATTTCTAATTTAAGTAATATTTTGTTTATATCTGCTAAAACAGGAGAGGGAATTGATAAGTTAAAATTAGAAATTGATAAAAACCTTAAAATATTAAATTTTTAAAAAAATAATAAATATTAATAAATTAATTTAAGTTATTGATTATTATGCATATTATTATTTATAATATTTATTTTTATATAGGTTGACTTATTGTATAATACATAATAACTTTAAATTAATTTGGGGTGCATTTTGCTGAGATTATACCCATAGAACCTGTCCGGTAATTCAGAAAGGGATAAATTGGAACAAATAAATTTAATTGATAAAGTCAGTTCTGTAATAATTATAGGTGCAATCAGTTCGCTATTTGTAATTATTGGAATTTTTTTTTCAAAAGGACATTCAGGACTTAAAAATTATCTAGTTGCTAATAGATCTATCAATACGCTGTCTTTAACTACTAGTTTCATTGCATCAGCCCTTGGTACTTGGATACTTTTTGGACCTGCATCAGCTGCTACATGGGGTGGTATTGGAGCAGTATTAGGGTATGCTTTAGGAACTGCAGCACCATTAATTTTTCTAATATTTCTTGGTAAAAAATTCAGAGATATGTATCCAGATGCTTATACATTAATAGAAGTTATAAGATACAGATTTGGATATAAACTATTTAAATTAATACTGTTATTATCAATTTTTTACATGATTATTTTTTTAATTGCTGAAGTAACAGCAGTAGCTATATTGGTAAGATATTTATCAGGTACTAATTTATGGATAACTTCATTATTAGTGATTTCAAGTTCATTAATATATACACTTTATGGAGGATTAAGAGCATCCATATTTACTGATAAAGTTCAGTTTTTTATTCTATTTATTCTTTTATTTACAAGTTTTTCTTATTTAGTTTTACAAAATCATGCAAACTTTAACTTTAACTTCATATCAGAAAATAAGCCTAATTTATTAAGTTATAATTATTTACCTAACTTTACGGCAGGACTTACTTTTTTTATAGCAGTTGCAGCAACGAACTTATTTCATCAAGGAAACTGGCAAAGAGTTTATGCAGCCAAAAATAATAAAATTTTAATAAGAAGTCTAATTTTTTCTACAATAATAATTATTCCTGTTATTTTTATGATGGGGATTACTGGTCTGGTTGCAGTATCAGAGAATTCTTTAGTAACACCTGATTTAGCTTTCTTTTCTTTATTACTCAAAGATGCTAACGTATATATATCTATTTTAATTATCTTTCTAGCTATATCTTTAACAGTTAGTAGTATAGATACTCTAATAAATGCTATTGCTAGCCTTATAATTGTTGATGGAAATAAAGTTATAAAATCTAAAGTAAGTTTTCTAAATATATCAAAATTAATTTTAATTTTTATATCATTTATAACATTTATAGTAGCATCAAGAGGTATTAGTATTCTTTATTTATTTTTATTAGCAGACTTATTTTGTTGTTCTGCCGTTATAGTCTTGTTTTATAGCTTTTATAAGAAACAAGTAGATGAAAACAATATTTATTTTTGTATAATTTTAGGTCTAACAGCAGGTTTATTGTTTTTTCCAACTACAGATTTTTCAAAATCACTATTGGTTGGTATAATATTGCCTAGTAATATGTTTCCCAACTTTGTTACTAACTCGTTATTGTTTTGCTCTTTTATTATTGCAACTTTTCTACCATTAATTACTTTAAAACTAATAAATAAATTTTATAAATAATATTTTTTTATTAGTTTTAAAAATTAAATTATTGTGAATGTGGTTAAACTAATTTTTTATGTTATTATAACTTTATATTTAGGGAGTAAGTTTATATGAAAAATAGCAAATCATTTTATATTAATGGGCAATGGGTTAAGCCTAATTCTGCAGAAGTAGTTGATGTAATTAATCCAGCAAATGAAGAGGTAATATGTGAAATAGCTCTAGGTAATAAAATAGATTTAGATGAGGCTGTATACTCCGCAAAAAATGCATTTATTACTTTTTCAAATTCCACAAAAGAAGATAGATTAAATATTCTTGATAGTATTATTATAGAATATAAGAAAAGAATTTCAGAACTTTCTACTGTGATTACTCAAGAAATGGGAGCCCCTAAAACTTTATCTGAAAAAGCTCAAGCTCCTTCTGGGTTAGGGCATTTTATGCAAGTAAGAAAGATTTTAGATAGATATAATTTTCAGGAAGAAATCAATTCTTCAATTATTCAAAAAGAGCCAATAGGCGTCTGTGGTTTAATAACACCATGGAATTGGCCATTAAATCAGATTGCTTGTAAAGTAGCACCTGCTATTGCAGCTGGCTGTACTATGGTATTAAAACCCAGTGAAGAGTCTCCTTTAAGCGCTATAATCTTTGCTGAAATTTTAGATAAAGCAGGATTGCCTAAAGGAGTATTTAATTTAGTTAATGGTACTGGAGAAGAAATAGGATTAAATATGAGCAAGCACATTGATATTGATATGATTTCTTTCACTGGCTCTACATTTGCAGGTATATCTGTTGCTAAAAATTCTGCTGATACAGTAAAGAGAGTTACACAAGAATTAGGAGGAAAGTCTGCTAATATTATTTTAAAAGACGTTGATATTCAGAAAGCAGTATCTAAGGGCGTATTTCAATGCATGAATAATTCAGGTCAGTCATGTAATGCTCCTACAAGAATGTTAGTACCTATTGATTTTATGGATGATGTAATAAAAATTGCTGAGGAGACTGTAAAAAAACTTAAAGTTGGAGACCCTAATGATGAATCAACTTCCATAGGACCATTAGTTAATAAAAAACAATTTATGAAAGTAAAAAATTATATTAAAAAAGGTATAGATGAAGGAGCACAGCTTATAGCAGGGGGTGAGAGTATTCCTACTAATATTGATAAAGGATATTTTGTAATGCCAACTATTTTTGCTAATGTAGATAAAGGTATGACAATAGCAAAAGAAGAAATATTTGGTCCAGTATTAAGTATAATAGGATATAAATCCGAAGATGATGCAATAGATATTGCTAATGATAGCCAATATGGATTATCTGGCTATGTTTCTTCTAGTAATAAAGAGAAAGCATATGAAGTTGCTTCTAATATAAGAACGGGGATGGTTCATATAAATTATGCCCCAGTTGATCAAGCATTACCTTTTGGTGGTTACAAAATGTCTGGTAATGGAAGGGAGTGGGGAGAGTATGGAATAGAAGACTTTTTGGAATGTAAATCAATAATAGGTTTAAATTAATATTATTTGTGCTAATTTAAATCCACATAATCAAAATCAATTTCTTGATTATTAATGCCTCTTCTCGGCTTAGCAATCCAACTAGCAGTTTTACCTGGATTTAATTCCTGAATCATTAAGCTACTTATAAACTTCTTGTCATTTTCTGAAGGCAACCAACTAGCAAGTTTCTTGTTATATAATTCTTTATTTATAAATTCACCTTTAGGACTAATTGGCAAATTTGCCCATATACCAATATTTCTTCTAAATTTAGTAGAAGGTAGTGCTAAACTATATTCTTCATATCCATATTTTTTAATTAATCTATTCCACCTTTTAATACCAATGTTGCAATCATCCACATATGCTTGTCTTGTTATTTCATTCATGGCATTACGCATTGGTACCTTTTTGTTTATTATTTTGCCATTTTCAAAAGCTTCTATATCAAATAATGTATTTTTTTCGCTATGATCATTATATCTAAACTCATCAGGTCTCCCCTTTAATCCATTAGCAAATGCGGTTGCTGCATTAGTTGATATTTCTGATCCAAAAAGATCTAAAGAAGAAGAAAACCAAAAGTTAATATATTTTTGTATAGTTACTAAATCTATAGCTCCAGCATTTCTTATATTATCTATAGAGTCTGTTTTTAATTCTTTCATTTTTTCTAATGTTCTTTCTATCATTCTAGTAACACCAGACTCTCCAACTTGCATATGATGGGCTTCCTCAGTAAGCATAAATTGGCAAGTTCTTGCCAAAGGATCAAAACTACTTTCAGCCAATGATTTTAATTGGTACTTTCCATCTCTATCAGTAAAGTAAGTAAACATAAAAAAACTTACCCAATCTGAAATAGGCTCATTAAAAGTACCTAAAATTCTTGGATTATCTTGATCACCTGAATTTCTTTCTAAAAGAGATTCAGCTTCTTCTCTACCATCTCTTCCAAAATAAGCATGTAATAGGTAAACCATTGCCCACAGGTGTCTGCCTTCTTCAACATTAACCTGGAATAAGTTTCTTAAATCGAATAATGATGGACAAGTTTTACCAAGCATTCTTTGCTGTTCAACTGATGCTGGTTCAGTATCACCCTGAGTAACAATTAATCTTCTTAATACGGATCTATAATCCCCAGGTACTTGTTGCCAAACAGGTTTACCAATATTATCACCAAAATGTATTTTTTTATCTTTAACTTGGTCAGCTAAAAATATTCCCCATCTATATTCAGGCATTTTTACTTTTCCATAAGAAGCCCATCCTGCTGCATCTACTGAAACTGCTGTTCTTAAATAAACATCATAAGATTGAAAACCATCTGGCCCCATATCATTCCACCAAGTTTTAAATTTTGGTTGCCAATGCTCTAAAGCTCTTTGCAAGGATAAATCATTGCTTAAGTCTATATTGTTAGGAATTTTTTCTTGATAATTAAGATTACTCATAAGTTATACCCTCTTGTTGTCAAATTTAGCTTTACTGCCTGACCCAAATAATTTCAATGCTCCTTCATCACTTGATGCATTAGGTCTATTAAATATCCAGTTTTGCCAAGCAGATAGTCTGCCAAATATTTTTGTTTCACAAGATTCTTTACCTGGAAATCTTAAATTAGCTTCTAGTCCAGTAAGTGCATCTGGTGAAAATGACGCTCTTTCTTCTATACTTAATCTAATTTCATCATTCCAGTCTAAATCATCAGGAATAACAGTTATTAGTTCATGATCAAATGCTTCTTCAGCATTTAAGTTTTTGTCGCATAAGTCGTGAAGTTTACTTAATTTAATATCATCATTATTAAACCTTGTTTGTAATCTAGTCTGACCATTTACCATCTCAAGGCTTTTAAAATTTAATTTACTTAAACTTATGAACGGCCCACTTTTATTTTCATTTAATAAAGCGTTATTTATCATGTAAGTACGATCAGCGCAAAAAAGAAGCTCTGATAAAAAGCCAGCAAAACAACTGTTATTATCAACAATTGTAAAAATTGTTCTTGATGAAACATCAAGTCTTGAAAATGTTCTTCTCATAAAGCCAATTATTTCATTTACAAGCCAATTATCTTTATTTTCGTCTAGTAAATTAGTAAGTTTTTGTAAAACTGTTGATGAACCTTCAGATCTTATAGTCAGAACACCAGTTTCAAGCTCATTAGCTCTTAACATTAATATTAAATCATCTAACTCTCTAACAAATTTTAATACCCAAAATTCTGAGCCTTTTTCTTCTAATTTATTTATTGTAATAATTTCATTTTCTTTAGGTCCATGAATTCTAATTTCTGCCACTCTAATTTCTTTGTTCAAAATACAAGATATAGTTTCATAGTTTATTTTTTCTTCAGTAATAGTTCTTCTAATATTATTTAGGGTAATTCCAATGCTTCCATTACGAAGTTTGACTTTATTTTCTAAGAAAGAGACTCTTTCATCGATAAGACTATCAAATTTAGAAGGTGGAGCAATATGATCTACTAAATTCCAATCTAGTGCTTTTTTTCCTCTTACGCCATCAGCATTTGTGCAAAATATATCAGCTAAGTCTTTTCTAACTTTACGTTTATCTGTTAATCTTGTTAGTCCTCCTGTTCCAGGTAATACTCCTAATAATGGAACTTCTGGAAGACTAACGGTGCTTGACCGATCATCAATTAATAAAATTTCATCACATGCAAGGGCTACTTCATATCCACCACCTGCACAAATACCATTAACAGCAGCTATAAATTTTAATGACCCAGAATTACTTGAGTCCTCAAAGCCATTTCTAGTCTCATTTGTAAATTTACAAAAATTAACTTTCCAAGAATGTTCAGACATGCCAAGCATATAAATATTTGCTCCAGCAGAAAAGTTTTTTTCCTGTTTTGAAGTTATTACAACAACCTTAACCTGCGGTTGCTCGAATCTTATTCTTTGAATTATATCATATAATTCAATATCTACTCCTAAATCGTAAGAGTTAAGCTTTAATTCATATCCAGGTCTGATACCTTCTTTTTCTGCAACATCAAGGAAAATAGTTGCTCTATTATTTTCTATAAGTAGCTCCCAGTGTTTGTAGCTATTAGGATCTCTATCAAATGTCACCATTTCATTTTTCATACGTGTATTATAGTACATAATAATATTTATTAAAAGTACTAATTTTTTATTAGATACTTTAAATCTTCATATGATGTGCCAGGGTCTTTACCTTTAGTATTTAATATAACATCTGCTTGACTATATAAAATTTTTCTTTCTTTAAGTATATTATTTAAATCATCCATTGCTTTTGGATTAGAGGCCATAGGTCTTAAATCCCCTTGTTTAATAACTCTTTCCATGTGTTCTTTAGGTTTAGCTTTAATCCAAATTGTAAAAAAATTATTTAACACAAAATCATAAGTTTGTTTTTCTGAAACCATGCTCCCACCAGTAAGTATTATAAGCTTTTTATTTTTTTTAGATAAATTATATATAGCATTATACTCTAACCTTCTGTACATGCTTTGACCACCTAGTTCAATTATTTCATTTACTTGCATGCCAGATTCTTTTTCAATTTCATTTGTAATTTCATATAATGGCATATTAAATTCTTGGCTGAACATAGACCCTAAAGTGGATTTTCCAGCTCCTCTTAAGCCAATTAGTGCTATTTTATTTTTGTTTATTTTCTTTGGTTTTTCTTTATCAAATTTATTTAAAAATAATAATATTTCTTTAAGCTGAACATTATTATATTGATCAATTTTATTTCTAACTAAATTTATTTTATTATCACTATTTTCTGAAAACAGTAGCTCACTTAAGGTAATATTTAATGCATATGCAACATTTTTTAATATAGAGATAGTAGGGTTGCCAATACCCGACTCTAATTTAGCTAAATAACGTAAAGATATTTTAGATTTTATTGCTAATGTATGCCTTGTAATGCCTCGTTGAATTCTAATTTTCTTTATAATAAGGCCTATTTTTGACAAAATTTTTTTTTCCTTCTCAATTTTTAATGATGAATTAAGATAAAGGTTTTTTTTATAATTAGGCATATAGTCCATAATTCTTAGTATTGATTTATGAACTATAATGCATATAATGGAAAAAAACAATTTATTATTTATGAAAAAAAATCTTAATATTTATGTTGCAACGATGACAGGGACAGCTCTAATGGTTGCCGATGAAATAGAAGACTTCTGTAAAACTCAAAATATTAATATAAACATAATTGAAATGGATGCTTTAGAACCTAAAGATTTAGAGCATTTAAATGTACCTGTTTTAATTGTGTCTTCTACATATGGGCAAGGAGATGTACCAGATGGCAGTAAAAACTTTTATAATAATCTAAAGTCTAGTAATATATGCTTAGAGCATATTAAATATGCTGTTTTTGGATTAGGTGATATGACATATAAAGATACTTTTGCTTATGGTGGAAAAAAATTCGATCATTTGTTTTCAGAGTTAAAGGCTAATAGAATAGGGGAAGCGTTTTATCATGATGCATCAGATGGCTCTTTGCCAGAAGAGGAAGCAGTTAATTGGTTTAAAGAAAAAATATTTAAGCTTTTATAAATAATGAAGCAAGAAAATAATAAAGAATTTAATGCAGCCTATGATCTCATTCATCAAAATTCAGTAAAAATTCCTAATAAAATTGCATTTATAGATGATGACCAAACTATAAATTATTCTATGTTAAGCAAGAAAATAAAAAGTTTTTCCAAACAAATTTTTAATTTAGGCTTAAAAGAAAAAGATAGAGTAATTATATGTATGTTTGACTGCATTAATTTTCCTATTACATTTCTAGGTTCAATCTGGTCAAATATTATACCAATATGTATTAATACTATGCTTCCTAAACAAGATTTAGAGTACATGTTAAAAGACTCACAGGCAAAGGCAGTTATTTGTTCTAAAGATTTAGCTGAAACCTTTATAGAAATTCAAAATTCATTGGATAATAAAATACTTATTATTTCTGAAGAAGGTGAAAAAGTATCAACAAACAATAATAAAGTATATGATTTAAGTTTTTTGATAAATTCAAATGAATATAACTCAATTCCATCTCAGACTTTTGAAAGTTCTGAATGTTTTTGGTTATACTCTTCAGGATCCACAGGAAAACCTAAAGGAACAATTCATATTCATAAGAGTTTAAAGAATACTTCGTTATATTATGCTAAAAACGTACTAAAAATAACTAGTGGTGATATTTTCTTTTCAGCAGCAAAACTTTTTTTTGCATATGGATTAGGAAATGCTTTAACCTTTCCTTTAAGTATAGGAGGGACTAGCATTTTATCAAAAGATAGACCAACAGTAGAGATTGTGAATAATAAAATAAAATATAATAATGTAACTATTTTTTTTGGAGTTCCTACACTTTACGCGGCAATGTTAAATACCAATTTAAAACCAGAAGATTTTAAATCTCTTAGACTATCTGTATCCGCTGGAGAGGCTTTACCAGAACATTTATGTAATAAATGGAGTAAAACAATAGGGACTGCCGTTTTAGATGGAATAGGATCTACAGAGATGCTTCATATTTTTATTTCTAATTATATAGACTCAATTACACCAGGCTCTTCTGGAAAACCTGTACCGGGATATGAAGTAAGGTTAATAAAAGATGATAATAGTGAGGCTGATACCGATGAAATAGGTGAACTAGAAGTAAAAGGACCTACTTCTGCAATTTCTTATTGGAATAAACCAGAAAAAACAAAATCTACTTTCATAGATGATTGGGTTAAAACGGGAGATAAATATACTAAAGATGCTAAGGGTATTTACAAATATTGTGGACGAGCTGATGATATGATGAAGGTTTCTGGTCAATATGTTTCTCCATTTGAAATAGAGGAGGCTTTACAAAGTCATAAACATGTTCTTGAAGCTGCTGTTGTCGGAAAAAAAGATAAAGATGAATTACTAAAACCAAAAGCCTTTGTTGTCTTAAATGATCATAATAATAAAACTAATTTAGAAAAGGAATTAACGGAACATGTTAAAAAAATACTTACTCCATTTAAATATCCTAGATGGTATGAGTTTGTGTCTAGTTTGCCAAAAACTGCTACTGGAAAAATACAAAGATTTAAATTAAGAACAGAAAAATGAAAATTATTAATGAATTCTGTTTGGTAAAAGATAAAAAAATAGAATGCGTGTTAATAAAGTCAGACTATAATACTAGGTTGTCACCTTTAGTGTTATTACATGAAGGTTTAGGTAGTGTGGCATTATGGAAAAACTTCCCCGAAGTTTTATCAAAATTTTTACAAAGGGATATTATAGTTTATTCAAGAATTGGTATGGGCAATTCTACCTCTCTTGAGAATAAAAGAAAAATTAACTTCATGCATGATGAAGCATTAATTTATCTTAAAAATATTATTGAGAATTATTGTGACAAAGAGCCAGTCTTATTTGGTCACTCAGATGGAGCATCTATTTCTATTATATATGCAGGGTCAAATCTTCCATTACACTCTTTGATACTAGAAGCTCCTCATGTAATGGTTGAAGAAATAACTACTAAAGAAATAAAAAAATTATTTGAAAGTTGGTCATCAACTAACTTAAAATCAAAGTTAGAAAAATACCATAAAGATGTTGATAGTTCTTTTAATGAGTGGTGTGCAATTTGGTTATCAAATAAATTTAAAGAGTGGAACATTGAAAATTATCTAAAAAACATTAAGGTTCCTGTTTTAGCAATACAAGGATTAAATGATCAATATGGGTCTTTGTACCATATAGAAGCTCTAGAAAAAAACGTTCAAAATTTCTTTGAAAAACTATTAATTGCTAAATGCAAACATTCTCCTCATCTTGAGTTTGAAAGTTTAGTTTTAAAAAAAGTAAAAAATTTTTTAACTCAAATTAATTAAAAATCATACACATTTACTAATTTCTTTAATTAAATCAGAGGCTATTAATGTTCTATGTTTTTTATTTAAAATTTTTTTAGCACAGTTTGTGTGAATTTGAACCCCTTTTATTTCTGGTTCCTTTATATTTTGGCATAACATACCTCCAACTATTCCTGAAAGGACATCTCCAGTACCTGCTGTTGATAATATGCTATTAGAAAAATTATTTATAAAAAGTTCTTTCCTTAATATAATTGTACCAGCTCCTTTTAATATCCAGGTTCCACCATATTTTTTTTTAAGTTTTTTTATTGCCCTTAACCTGTCTGAAAAATCATGATTTAATAAGGTTCTTGCTTCTCCATGATGAGGTGTATAAATCGTTTCTGAGGTTCTTTTTTTATTAAAATTTTTTGATAACCAGTTTAAACCATCTGCATCTAGAACTATTGGTTTATTTGTTCTCCACAAATACCTTAAGACTTCATCTGCGTTTTTACCTAAGCCAGGTCCAATAACAATAGCACTTATTTTTGGTAATATTTTTTTTAACTCTATTAAACTATTTTGAATAAAAATTATTTCATTTTTTTTTTTTTTTGAATTATTGAAAATATAAACTTTTCCAGCTCCAGTCCTTAGTGCTGCCAAACCAGATAAATTTGCTGCTCCTTCCATACCATCATATCCACCGACAATAAGTAAATTTCCGAATGTTCCTTTATGAGAAAGTCTATTTCTTTTTAATTGCTTATATTCTGATCCATTTAATAAATGTGAAGTTCCTGTAGAGATTTTTTCTGTATTTTTAAATCCAAGGTCTTGAAAAAAAATATCACCGCAATATAGCGGTCCTTTTCCTGTATAACAACCTTGTTTTTTTGTTAAACACATAATAGTTTGGTCAGCATTAACTACATTATTAAAGGCTTCTCCATTTGAAGCATTAAGCCCTGAAGGAATATCTATTGATATAATAAATGCTTTATTTTTATAGCTATTTATCCATTTAATTGCTCCTAAAATAGAACCTTTAGGCTCTCTTGACAATCCTATACCTAAAATTGAATCTATAATAATTGATTTTTTACTTACCAACTTTTTTTCTGGTAGATTTTTTTTTATTTTAATGCCAAGACTTTCTGCCAATAATTTTAATTGCTTTGAGCTTCCTTTACTTTCAATTAATTCTACACAAATTATATTATAATTATTTAAAAATGCTTGGATGGCTAGAGCATATCCATCTCCTCCATTATTGCCTGGGCCAATGAGTATAATTAAATCTTTCTTATTTAATTCATTTATGTGATTAAATATAGCAGTTCCAGCTTTGAACATTAGTGTAAGTTCAGGATTACTTGAACTTATAATTTTTTTTTCTAATTTTCTTGTTGTGTTAACATCATAAAGCATAATTATTTAGATAAATGAATTATTTCTTTACAAATGTTGCTATCTTCATTAGCAATTGTATCAATTAAAGAAAAGTGGTTGTCTCCTTTGCTTGGAAGTACTTTATATTCGTAATCATGTTTAGTTAAAAAATCACAATAACTTATACTTTGATGCTTCCAACCTTCTGGTTCATTTTCGCCATAAGATATAAATAAAGGTATTTTAAAAGTGGGCAATTTATTCAAAGTAGACATTTCTTGAACTTCCTTATTAGATAAATTTATATCTTTATTTACACTTATTTTTTGGACAATCTTTAAATTATATATGCCACTAATTAATGCTGCACCTTGAAAGATATTTTTAGGTAAATCATATAAACTCCAATCTATACTAAGTAAGTAGGAAACTAAGTGTGCTCCAGCAGAATGTCCAGAAATAGAAATTTTTTTATTATTACCTCCATAATTTTTACTATTATTAAAAATCCATATAATCGCTTCTATTGTTTGTTTACATATATTGCTTAAAGTTACTTTAGGACATAAGTCATAATTAATATTAAAAAATAAAATATTATTTTTATTAAATGGTACAGACATATGGGCATGATAATCTTTATCTAATGCTCGCCAATAACCGCCATGAATAAATATATGTAAAGGTTTAAGCTTATCTTTATCACTTTTACCAAATATATCTAATTTTTGTAATGGACCTTTCCCATATGCTATGTTTTCATAAATATGAGTTTGCTTCTTTACATTTTTTGATTTTGATAAGCTATCCTCCAAGTAATAATTGAAATCTTCTACACTTTCTCTTGGATTAAAGTTTTTTTCTAATTCTTCAGTTGATAGTATATTGTAATTCATTACTAATTAGAAATTGCTTTATAATTGCCATCTAAATCTAAATACATGTTTTCATTATAAAAAAATTCATTACCTGACTTTTCTAAAATTTGTAGCATTTTTGGTAACTGTTGGTTTTTCTCTAAACATTTCTTTATTACATTTTTTGGTCCTAGTTTGTCAATAATTTCAAATGGTCCCATTTGCCATGCAAAACCCCAACGCATTGCTCTATCAATATTTAAAATATCATCTGCTATTTCAGGAATAAGGTCAGCTGCATAAAGTAATGTCGATCCCATTATATTCCATGCTATATTTCCTGAATTACTATCTTCTAATATGACATTCAAATCTTTTTCAGTTTGTATTTTTTTAAAAGTTTTCCATTCACCATTATCTAGATCAAAAGTCTCTTTGATCTTTTCACCATTATCTAATTTTTTAATTCTATAAAAACCTCCTCCTGTTTTTCTTCCTAATTGCTTGTTATTATATAGATTTTGCTCTTCATTTGGCAATTTAGTATAGGATAAACCTACATCATTATCAGGCAGATTTATTTCTAAATTTTTTCCCACAGAATGCATAACATCTAAACCTATTAAATCAATTAAACCATATAATCCAGTAGGAGGAAGCCCCATTGGTTTCGATAGTATTGAGTCTATTTCTTCTAATGAAATACCTTTTGATCTTGCAACTTTTCCCTCATGCAATCCTTTTAACATAAAAAAACAGCCTATCCTATTTCCAATAAAGTTTACTGTATCCTTTCCATATACCACTCCTTTATTAAAAACCTTTGACAAAAATTTACTAAGGTTGTTTATAACTTCTTTATCAGTATTTTCACCAGGAATTAATTCACATAATTTCATAACCGCTACCGGATTAAAAAAATGTGTAATGCAAACATTTTTTAATAATTCTTCAGACATACCTTCTGTAATATCTTTTAAAGGAATACCAGATGTATTTGAACTTACTATAGCAGTTTTATTTCTGTGCTCTTCAATCTTTTTAAAAATATCTTTTTTGATATTTATTTCTTCTACTACTACTTCGCATATCCAGTCATAGTTTTCTATTTTATGAAAGTCCCTTTCAAAGGTACCTATATCAATATTTTTATGATTTTCTAAATTAGAAAGAAGTGGTTTTTTTTCATTTGTAATTCTTTCTTTGCCTTTATTGACAGCATCTTCTGATATGTCTAATAAGAGAACCTTGCAATTATTATCTGCAGCCAATGCTGCTATTCCAGCACCCATTGTTCCAGAACCTAGTACTGCAACAGATTTAATATTATTTTCCATAAAATTCCTTTAATTTTTTTAATACTCTAATTTACAATAAATTTATTTATAGTCTATAATTATAATAATACATTTTAAGATGACAAAATTAATTAAAATAGATGGCACAATAATTATTGGAGCTATATTGCTTTCAACTATTGAACAAGTAAAATTTCTTGGTTCGATTGGAGAAGAGGTGCTTAAAAAGTTTAACTTAAAGGAAGTAGACAAAGTAAAGTTTTATCCTCGAGCTATAAGAGGAAATATTCATCAAAATGTTTTAAATAATTACGGAGAAAAAGCTCTATATTATTTAGGTGTAGAACAGTTTAATAATATTGCGAATCAAGAAGTATTTAAGAGAAATTTGCAAAAAGAAAAATATAATTTAGAAAACTTTAAAATAATTAACAAGACTGATAAAAAGAAAAACACAAAACAACAACAAATAATTATTAGAGAAAGACTTATTGAAATCATAAGTAAACTTTATTCTACTCCTGGAGCAATTATTGCAAAAAATGATAAGATAGTAACATCATATAAGTTTAAGGAAGAAAATATTTTGATTTTTTCTATTACAAATGCTGTTTATGAAAAGCATCATGAGTTTAATAGAGGTTCCTTGCTAAATTTTTTTACAAAGTACATAGGAGATTATTGGTTTATAGAAGCAAATTATATTCATAATCTATCTGAATTCAGAAAGGGCCTGTCAAAAAATGTTTTTGAATTTAAATTCAAATATAAAAAAAACAAAGATGATTTATTTATAAATCATTTAAAATTTACATCTAATGCAAAAGATGATTTTCTCAAAGCAGTTTTAAATGAATCCCAAAAACAAAAAAATATTGCTTTAGAGCAATCTAAGAGGATGAGAAATATTTCAAAAAAAATAGGAAAATATATACCACCACAAATTCATGATGGATTATTTAAGGGTATTTACGATACTGAAATTAAAACTAAAAGAAAAAAATTAACTATTTTTTTTAGTGATATTAAAAACTTTACCGATACTTCTGAGAAGCTACAGCCAGAAGATCTTACTAAATATTTAAATGAGTATTTTTCAGAAATGACCGATATAGCATTAAACCACGGTGCAACTATTGATAAATATATTGGTGATGCTGTCATGCTTTTCTTTGGAGACCCTAACAGTAAAGGAGAGAAGGAAGATGCAAGAGCTTGTGTAGAAATGTCACTTAAAATGCAAGAAAAAATGACAGAACTAAGAGAAAAGTGGAAAAATGAAGGTTTTTTTTCTCCATTTGAAATAAGAATAGGTATAAATACAGGATATTGTAATGTTGGTAATTTTGGTAGCTCTCAAAGATTAACTTATACAATAATAGGTGGAGAAGTAAACGTAGCTGCAAGATTAGAGGCTGCAGGAGATGCAGGTTCTATTTTGATGAGTTATGAAACATATGCTCATGTACAAGATATGATAGAAGTTGAAGAAAAACCTGCAGTTACAATGAAAGGTATAAATAGAGAAATTAAAGTTTTTAGTGTTAAAGGAAGAAAAAAAATAAACTATAAAAAGAAAAAATTTAAGCTTACTAAAAATAGGTTTAATGAATTAAGTGATAATAAAAATGAAATTAAAGAAATAAAAAAAAACATGAAGATTTTACAAAATAAAATTAATATTTTATCAAAAAAAATAATGAAAAAAGATAATTCATGAAAAAATTATGTAAGAAGTTAAGGTTTTAATATGGGAAAACATGAAACCACAATTTCTGGAGCAGCAATAACATCTACATTAAACCAGATGTCAATGATAGGAGACATAGGTAAAGAAATACTAAAAAAGTTTGGTATAAAGAAAATTAATCTTAATAAAGAATATTCCTTTAAAATTAGAGGAGCAATTCATTCTGAAACTAGAAAAAGATTTGGTAAAGAAGCGTTATATTTTTATGGATTAACAATGATGGATGGATATAAAAAAGTTAGAGAAAAGCAAGGAGGTTTTCAGACAGATATATTTTATAATAAACATTATAAAAATATGAATGATAAAAATATTCAGAAAGCAAGAAAGTTTAGAAATAAATTTTTTGAAGTATTTTCTACTGAACTAAGTAATATGACAAAAGCTACCATCTTTACTCCTGTTGAAAATATAGTTGGTACTACAATGAGAATAATAGAAAAGGACAAAATCGAATTTTCTTTAACAAATGCTATGCTTTTAGAAAATGAAATTTTTAATAGAGGAATGCTTACGGATTTATTAACACTTTTAAATAGTAAGTGGAATTTTAAGCTTAAATTTATTAAATCAAAATCAAAACAAGATACTAGAGGATGGTGTAAATTTACTTGGGAAGTTGAATTTAATTTGAACAAAGATCAGGTTAATCCTTTTGAAAAGCAAAAACAACTCAGAGAAGACGCTAAGCAAAAGTTTATTGATAATGTATTAATGGACTCAAATCGATTGAGAAAACAATCAGATTTATTAGCTGCACAATTAAGTAAGTTTATTCCGCCTCAAATGCATAAAGAGATGATGAATGGTAACTTTAGTACTGACATTACTACAAGAAGAAAAAAACTTACTATTTTTTTTAGTGATATTAAAAACTTTACAGATACATCTGAAAAACTTCAACCTGAAGATTTAACAAAATATTTAAATGAATACTTTTCAGAGATGTGAAAGTTTTTGAGGTAATTGGAAGAAAAAATGCTAATATTAATAAAATCAAGAATTTTGATAAAAATACAAAATTAACAAATAAGAAAATTGAAGACTTAAATAAAAAAATTGAAACAATTGATAAGCAGTTTAATGTTTTAAAAACATTGATAAATGATTTGAATAGACAAAAATTAGACTAATAACATACTTTTAAAGGTTTAGATAATCAAGCATATGAATAAATTTGATATTAATTACAGTGAAGAAATAATTAGTGATATTATACAAAAAGTATCAAAGTTTAATTGGGACAAGCTACCAGATTTCAATAATTGGAATCTAGGAATAAATAAAGAAGTTTTGAGAGATATTTGTAGCTATTGGATTTCAAAGTATAATTGGAAAAAAGAGCAAGAAAAATTAAATTCACTTAACCATTTTACCGCAGATGTTAATGATTTAAATATACATTATGTATACGAAAAAGGAAAATCCTCAAATGCAATACCACTATTGATAAGTCACGGTTGGCCTGGTTCATTTTTAGAATTCAATAAAATTATAGGCCCGCTCACTAATCCCAAAGAATATGGATTAGATGATAGTATTTGTTTTGATTTAGTTATGCCTTCTATCCCAGGTTTTGTCTTTTCTAGTGCTCCTAAGTATCCATATGGACCTAGAAAAATAGCATCTTATTACGATAAACTAATGACGCAGATATTAAATTATGAAAGCTATTACGCACAAGGAGGAGATTGGGGTGGAGCTATTTCTACTTGGTTAGGGTACGAGCATTATAAAAATTGTAAAGGAATTCATTTAAACATAATGATAGTAAGAGATAAGAATGGCCCTCAAGATGAAGCTGAAAAAGTATGGCAGAAAAGATTTAAGAATGAGCAAAGTCTTGAAGAGGGTTATAGAACTATGCAGGCAACTAAGCCACAGACTTTAGCATTTGCTATGACAGATAATCCTGTAGGAGTAGCTGCTTGGATTTTAGAAAAATTTTATGGCTGGTCTGATTTGAGAAAAAAATCCTTAATAGAAGTTTATGGATATGATGATTTGATAACAAACTTAATGTTATATATTTTGACTAACTCATTTAATACAGCCTCTTGGATTTATTTTGGTAGAAGAGAAGAGGGAGGTAGAGTCATAAATTTTGATGGAGGAAAGGTTGAAGTTCCTACTGCTTGTGCTTTATATCCCAAAGAACTTTTATCTTGGCCTCCAAAAAGTTATGTTGATAGATTATTTAACGTAGTTCAATGGAATGAGTTTGAGTCAGGAGGTCACTTTGCTGCCTTAGAAGAGCCTGATATATTAATTAAAGACATAAGAAATTTCTTTAAAGTAATAAAATAATATTTTTTTCTTGAAAACTGTTTTATTTGAACTAGTATTAATGAGAATAGTTCTCAATAACAACAAGGATGCTTATGAAAAAAATTATACTTCTTACTCTTGCTTTTACTATTTTAATTTCTTTTCAGCTTAAAGCAGATAAAGAAATTTTAGTTAATTATTCTAATATTGCTGAAGCAAAATATAAAGATGCCTTAACATTAGCCAAAAAAATGCACAGTAACATAGAAAAATTTATGAATAATACCAATGAAAGTAATTTCATAGACGTAAAAGATAGTTGGTTAAAAGCTAGAACAATTTATCAACAAACAGAAGTATTTAGATTTGGCAATCCATTAGTTGATGATTGGGAAGGAAAAGTTAATGCTTGGCCATTAGACGAAGGATTAATAGATTATGTAGATAATACAAATTATTATCCAAGTGAAAATGATTTTTCAAATTTCAATGTAATTGCTAATAAGAAATTAAAAGTGGAAGGTGAGTTGATTGATGCTTCAGTTATAAACCCTAAGTTACTTAGTAATAAATTACATGAAATTGGAGGAAATGAGGCAAATGTAGCAACTGGATATCATGCTATCGAGTTTTTATTGTGGGGACAAGATCTTAATGGTAATGAAAGTGGAAGTGGAAACAGACCTCATACAGATTTTGATCTTGAAGCGTGTACCAATGATAATTGTCATAGAAGAAGAGAATATTTGCTAGCTGCTAGCGAATTATTAGTTGAAGATTTAGAATATATTCATAATATTTGGTCTAGCGAAGGAAAAGCCAGATTAGATTTAATAAATGACAAGCAACATGGATTAAAGAGAATACTTATTGGAATGGGGAGTCTGTCTTATGGAGAACTTGCAGGAGAAAGAATGAAGCTTGGACTTATGCTCCATGATCCAGAAGAAGAACATGACTGTTTTTCAGATAATACTCACAATTCCCATTATTATAATGTAGTCGGTATCAAAAATGTTTTTATAGGAGAATATAAAAGTATTGATGGAAAAGTTGTTTCTGGACCTAGTATAAGTTCTTTACTAAACGAAGTAGATAAAAAACTTAACAAAAAAACAAAGAAAGCTATAAATAAAACTATTAAAAATATGAAAAAAATAGTTAAGTCTGCTCAAAATGGTATTACTTATGACATGTTAATTGGTGAAGGGAATAAAAAAGGTAATAAACTGATTCAGGATGCCGTGGATTCTTTAATAGTTCAAAGCAAAAATATTGAATTAGCAGCGGTGGCTTTAAATATAAACAATTTAGAAATAGAAGGTTCAGACTCACTTGACAATCCGGATGCAGTATTTAATTAATATATATATGTTAATTAGATTATTCGTCGTATCGCTTTTTTTTTTATTTAGTCTAAATGCTTATTTAAGAGATGATTTATCAGAATTAGAAAAGCAAAAAGTAGATAAAGTTTTATCTTTGGCTGCTGACTTTTCAAGAGCAGAAAGATCAGAAGCATTGTCTGGAGGAGCCGGAACAGTTGATAAAATAGGAAAAAATGCTTTTTCCCACCATTTCAAAAATTTATCTTTTGAAGAAAGACAGGATTTTTTAATCGGTAATGCTTTTTTTAGAAAAGTATGGATAGCCTCACCGTCCTCTACTACTTCTTCAGATGGATTAGGCCCATTATATAATGCTAGAGCATGTCAATCTTGTCATATTAAAGATGGAAGAGGGCATCTTCCTAAAGATGAAAAACCATTGTCTGCTGTTTTAAAAGTAGGAAATTATAAAAATATTAATTTAATTCCTCATAAAACATATGGTAAACAATTTCAATTTTTCGCTATTCCTGGATTATCATCTGAAAGTGCTTTAAGTATTAATTTTATGGCAAATAAATATATTAATGCAATGGGTAGCAGGCTTGCATTAAAATATCCCAATTATCAATTAAGTAGTTTAAAATATGGAAATTTAGATAATGATACTTCTTTATCATTAAGAATATCCCCACAAGTAATCGGAGTAGGTCTTTTAGAAGCAATAGAAGAAAGTGACATTTTAGCCAAACAGGATATATATGATAAAGACAACGATGGAATTTCAGGAATAGCAAGGATTGTTTATGATAATAAAGGTATTGAAAAGATAGGAAGATTTGGCATCAGAGCTTCTACACCGGATTTGTTTGTACAAACTGGTACAGCTTTTATGCACGATATGGGTCTTTCCAATTCTGTAGGATCTAATGCTTTTGGAGATTGTACAAAAAATCAAGATGAATGTTATAAGTTTCCTACAGGAGTTAATGAGAAATCTTTACATGAAGTGGATGACGAAGTAATGAATAAAATAGTTTTCTATTTATCTAGTTTGTCTCCGCCAAAAAGGCGAAATGTATCAGATAAGGATGTTTTATTAGGAAAGAAAATATTTTATGAATCAAAATGCACTTCATGTCATACACCAAAATATGTAACATCTAAAAATGCAAAACATAATTTTCTTAAATATCAATTAATTTGGCCTTATACTGATTTGCTATTGCACGATATGGGAGATGAATTAGCTGACAAAGATATGAATGGAAATATTACGAATAAAGAATGGAAAACTCCTCCTTTATGGGGATTAGGTTATGCTAAAGAAGTAAATGCAAGAGCGACATATTTACATGACGGTAGGGCAAAAACAGTACTAGAAGCTGTACTTTGGCATTCTGGTGAAGCTAAAAGTTCTTTGAAATATTTATTAGACAACCATAAGAATAATTTAGATAAACTAGAAAAATTTTTAAAATCTTTATGAATAAATTATTTAAATTTTACTTATTATTTTTTTCTTGATCTTCTTCTAGACAGTAGACAAAATTAGTGTTGTACCACTATTTATTTAGTACTATATAAGTCAAAATTATTTAAGGTATTTTTTTGTCTTGATCTTCTAAAACACCTTTTAAAATATTACTTCTTTCTTTTGTTATTCCTTGGAACAATTCTTTAACTTCTACTGGATCGTATCCTCTTTCCTGTAAAAACTTATCTTCATTAGCAATAAATTCTTTATAGAGGTCTTTATCTCTTTCAAGTTTTTCATAGAGCTCAAATAGTTCTTTTTTCATATTTTCTTTATCCATATACACCTCCGATTTTTTATAATAATAATTTTTTAAAAATAATCAATTTTTAAAATTAATAATTTTATTTTACATTTCCTATCCATTTATGTTCACTGATACTGCAGTTATCTTTAGCCCATTCTATTTTTGTTAAATCATATCTTTTATCTATTTTAAAACAAACAGAATCTTTATTGATATTATTTTTACACTCTTGTTTAGTAAGATAAGTTTTTCTTAGAGAAGAAGCATCCCAATGATTAGGTTGTAAAATCCAAACTATCAAAGCACAAGTTAACATATTACTAAATCACTATATTGTTTTTTTGTTTAGTTATAATTGGAGCACCTTTTTTCCTTTTTATTACTAGTGGAGGGCATCTATGGTCATCGTAATATAATGATTGACAGTCCAAACAATAAAAGCATTCATTCATATTTATTTTTCCATCAATTGCAATAGCATCTATGGGGCATTCTTTTGAACAAAGCTTGCATGGGCTACCGCATTCTTTTCTTCTTTTTAAAAAGGTATTAAAAATTCTTAATTTACCCCCTATTGCCATAAAAGCTCCCAAAGGACATATAAATCTGCAGAAAAATCTTTCTATAAATATTCCTAAAAATAATAATAAAACTACATATAAAACAAAATACCATTCTCTATTAAATTTCATTGATATAGCAGTTTTAAAAGGTTCAACTTCTGAACCCAAGTTTAATAACCCAGGTGATACAAAACAAGATAAGAATAATGACAGAAGTATAAAATATTTAATATTTAGACTAACTTTATTATATTTTTCAGAAATTCTTATTTGTTTAATTTTTGATATCCTTCCTAGATAGGTTGTAATCTCTTGTAAAGCGCCGAAAGGACAAAGCCAGCCACAAAATATCCCTCTACCCCAAATAAAAAAAGTTACTATAACATATAACATTAAAATTATAAGCAGTGGATCCGATAACAGTGTATTCCATGAAGGGTGAGTTATAGGAGCAGTTAACCAAGTAAGTATACTTAATATTGTAATTTGGCCACCCGCTTCCCAGCCAAGCCAAACCAGTATCCAAAGTAAAAAAAATAATCTAAAAAATTGTCTATTTTTATCTATCTTTGTTAAAATTTGCATTTGAGATAGTGCTAAAGTTAATACACAAAGTGTAATAATTAATAATGCAATATTTCTTTTTTGATTTTCCCATGCAGCGATCCAAATAGGTTCATCTTTGTCCGCTAATTTTTCTAAACCGTCAGGTTGAATTATATATTTCTCATTTAAATGATAATCTAAATAAAACTTTTTATTTTCCAAAGGTACTTTACTTTCTATTAAAAGTTCTAGTTGCCATGGTTCTACAGGATTAATCGTTCCAGGTGGAATTCTATATAAACCAACTTCTGCAAAAAAAGGTTTATCTTCTCCATGCAAGAAACCTAGATTTCTAAACTGACTTTTTTTTATGGAATATCTTTGATTATTTTGTAATATTGCTATTCTTTTAAAATTTCCTATTGAAATCTCAGGTTCTCCATCTAGTGCATACCTTCCCAAGGTGCTTATAATGATAGACATCTCGGCTGGATCTCTGCCTGCTACAAATATATCATACCATTTATCCCCTAAAAGATTTCTTCCTATAGTAGGTGTTACAACTGGTGCTAAATACAGATCAATTGCTAAATTTCTATCTGTGTCTTTATAGCCTTTCTTAACTTCTTTTTGTTTTGCTGCTACTGGTGTATTACCTTTAAATAGAGATTTATATCTATATATATCTGCTACTCCAGAACGATTTGAGACTTTGGGCTCTGATATGCCTAAATTTTTTAGATCATTTAATTTTAGTGTTAATCTAGATATTGAGCCATCTTGAATTAAATCATTAAAATTTTTTCTTTCAAAATTAACAATATCAACTACAGGCTTGTCATTTAAACGTAAACCTTTTGAGAGTGCTACTATTCTAGCTGCTCTTAAAATTGCACCATTAAATAAAACAGCACTAACAGTAGCAGAGGAAATTCCATCAATAGATCCTGTGCCTTCTGTTCTCAATAAATTAACTTTAGTTGGAATTCTTATATCTAAATCTTTATATTGACTAGTAAATTTAGGTAAAATTTTTTGTCCATCAGGTGTGTACATACCTATTATAGGTTCTTGATGTGATAATACTTTTGCACCTGCAAGTTTACCATCTAGCTTTAAACCTACCAACATATCAAAAGTTAATGAGGAATACCCCTTAGAGGATGTTATATCTTTAGTTACGAATAAATATCCCAGTAACTTACCTTTATCAAATACACTTACTGTAGGAGGGTCACCTTCTAATCTGCTTAATTTAGATGCATTTGGAAAGAAAATACTGGCATTTTTAATAGAAACCCAGCTCGGATCAGTTGCTCCCCATTTGCCTTCTCTTAGACTATTAATGTATTTATTTGTAAGACTTTCATTTTTATTGTTAATTTTTATTTTTTCTTTTGAATATATATTGCTTAAGGACAATAAGAAAATATTGCATATAATGAAAGACTTTATGAATATTTTAAACATTAACCTCCCCAATTAAAGTTTAAATATGTTTTAAATAACACATTTATTTTTCTAAAACATTATTTTTTTAATAATTTTACAAATGTGTATTATTTTATTTACATTTATTAACATATTTGAGATAATTAATTGTTTATAATGAAACGTCGGGAGGAGCATGATAAATAAAAATAGTAAAAGAAACAGTTATATCTTTTCTGGTACATTTTTAATTTTTCTAAATAAGATATTTATTTCAAAAAAATTTTCTCCTGAGTTTATATTAAAGTTTAATTAACATAACTCTGGGAGGAGAAAAAATGAGCAGTTGGTTAAGTGAAAGAGAACAGATGCTTGTGGAAGGAGCAGAGAAGAATAATCTAGATCTTCCGGTTCCTACACAAATAGTATCCAATGGTGAGTATTTGCCACCTAAACAGTCGAACTTACAAAAAAAAGTGGAAAAAAGAATGATTGAATTGGCGGATGAAAATGCCAAACATCTAGGGTTATCTAGAAGACAATTCTTACAAACTTCATGCGGAATGGCTACAGCTTTTTTAGCTATGAATGAAATATACGGCGGAGGAGTTTTTAATGTAAGCAAAGCAGAAGCTAGAGATCCAGAGCTTACACTTGCTAGGACAAATGAATTATCTGGTCAATTCATATTTGATGATCAAACTCACTTTTTAAGAGATGATTTTCCACATGATGCGATTCTTGGATTAGGTGAATTTGCTGCAGAACATTGGAATCCTAAACTTAAAGAAGAAGGCTTATCTTTAACAAGATATAAGTTTGAAAATTATATTGCTGAATTATGGTATAGAAGTGATACCAAAATGGCTTTATTATCAGGAGCACCCTTTGATGATCCTACTTGGTGGTTGTTAGGTAATGATCAAATAGTAGCAGCTAGAGATATGATAAATGATTTTGCAGGTACAACGCGAATGCTTGGTCATTCTGTTATTACTCCAGGTCAAGATGGGTGGATGGATGAAGCAGAAAGAGCAATGAGTGAATTAAAGCCAAACTCATGGAAGTCATATACAATTGGTGATCCTCTTTCTCCATCAAAGTATCCATGGAGATTAGATGACGAAAAATTAATGTATCCATTCTATGAGAAATCATTGAAAGCAGGGATCAATACAATTTGTATTCACAAAGGGTTACTTCCACCTGATTATGAAACATCTTTTAAAGGTGTTTGGAAGTATGCTACTGTAGATGATCTTCCAAAAGCTGCTAAGGATTGGCCAGAGATGAATTTTGTTATTTATCATGCAGCACTAAGGCCATTTTTAGAACTTCCTGATCAGGCTTGGAAAGAGTTTGAAGAGAGTGGAGGCTATATTAAATGGGCATCTGATTTAGCCAGAATTCCTGAAGAGCATGGAGTAACAAATGTTTATGGTGAACTAGGTTCTACTTTTGCTAACTCTGCTGTAGCACACCCAAGATTCTGTGCAGCTTTTATTGGTACACTGGTTAAAGGTCTTGGAGCTGATCACGTTGTTTGGGGGTCTGATACTGTATGGTACGGTTCACCACAATGGCAAATTGAAGCTATGAGAAGACTGGAAGTCCCTGAAGATATGCAAAAAAAGTATAAACTGCCTTCACTAGGAGGAGCTAACAGTTTAACTAAACAAGCTATCTTTGGATTAAACTCAGCTAGAATTTATGGATTAAGCATGAATGAGGCAACGAATATGCCTGATTTACCGAATTTTTCAGAAGATAAGATTGCAGGTCTTGCTGCTAAATTCCGTGAAGCTGGTGGAGGACCTTCTAACAAAAGGTTTGGTTATACTAGAAGGGCTTAACTAGAATATAATATAATATTCTAATATTAAAAGCCTCGAATTAATTTCGGGGCTTTTTAATTAATAAGATTTAAAGGGAGAAGCGATGAAAAAACTATTATTAGCAGTAATTATTTTGTTTAGTTTTTTAGGAAAATCTTTTGCAGATGGACATGTAATCAAAGCAAACAAGTCTATGTTGTACTTTGGGGGATTATATCCTAATTATATCTTATATTTACAGGGGGGTATTCCTGAGGATACTAAAGATAGTTGGGTTGATAAGGATTATTGGGCAGTATTAGAAATAGATGGCTCAAGTAAAAATCATGGAGGAGAAGCGGTAATTTTTAAACTTAAAAAGAGTTCTAGTTATAGTCCTCAGCCTGAATGGTGCGTAACTCAAGGAGGAGATAAATGGGATGGTAAAGGGCCAGCCTGCTTAAAGACTGATAAACCAAAAAGTATGAATCAACTGAGGTTTAAAGTTAAAGTTCAGTATAAGGATACTAAGGATAATTTACCAAAAAAATATCAAGATCTTAATTTTGTTCAATATGAAGTAGGATATGATGACAACGGTGTTTCCTTAAGTAAGTTACCCGGAAGGCTTCCGCCTCCGAATCATGAATTTGGTCCTGTTAAACTAACTATTTTTAAATAAACTTAAAAGACTCCCATTTTTTTAATGGGAGTTTTTATATTATGAAATATAAAATACTATCAAAAGTATTTTCTGTCTTTTTAAGTTCGCTTGTATTTTTAAGTATCAGTTATAAGTATTCTTTTAGCAATGATGGGCCAACTTTATTAAAAAAATCAGATAAAAAAGAAAAACTTAGAGAAGAAGATTTGGTTACAAAAGAAGTAGATGTAAACAATTTAGAAATATCAAAATATATAAATATAGAATTAGTTAAAAGTATTTTTCCTGAAGCAGATGATTTTGGTAAAGTAGAAGAAAAAACACTTTCAATTCCTATTTATAAAGATCATAAGGAGATAGGGTTTTTATTTGAAACTTTTGATGTCACAAGAGGCCTAGGTTATTCTAGAAGACCATTTAACTTAGCAGTTGGAGTTGATTTTAATGGGACTCTAAGGGGTGTAAAACTATTAAAACATGTTGAACCTATTGCGATTTTAGGAAGAACAGATGAAGATTTTATTAACTATTTAAAGCAATATAAAGATATAGACCTAAAATCAGGAATCTCTCTTACTTTAGAGTTAACAGGAGCTGATATAGAAGGTGATAATGTGGCAATGAGAGAAACAGCTGGAGAAATAGATAATCTAACTCAAATAGATGGAGTTTCACGCACAACAACATCATCTTTACTTTTTATGGATGCAATTATGCGCGGTGCAAGAAAAATAGCTAGGCAAAAGAGTATCTTGTTAGATAATAATGATTTAGGTAATTTTATAAATTTAGAGCTATATGTACCTCAAACTTGGAATGAACTTATTAAAGATACTAGTTTATCTTATAGACACATAAGTATAGCTAATATACATAGTGCTTTTAAGGAAAATAATTTAAAAATTCCCAGATCTATAAGGTTTAAAAAAGATGAAGACATATTCGTAAATTATTTTTTAGCCAACGTCTCTCCTGCAGGAATAGGAACTAATATATTAGGTAGAAGATGGTTTGATCAATATATTTCTGCAGGTCGTAATGTTGACGATCAAGTATATTATATAGCTTTTACAGGGGATATATGGAGAAACCTTGAAGATAGAATTAGTAATGTTATAGAAAAGGAAAATTTAATATTAAAACAAAATGAAAAAGAAATAATAATTACTAAAGAACTATTTAAAGAGTTACCTTTTAATCATGCAAAAGGAGCCCCTAATATTCAAGGACAGGGTCTGATATATTTAAGTACAAAATATAAAATTAATCCTCAATTACCCATTGAGCTTATATATAAATTTAATAATAGCCAAAATGAAAAAGTTACTTTTAATTTATTATACCAGCTACCTGAAAAATATTATTTAAAAAGTTTTAATGAAAATAAAGTTATTTCTTCTAACGCTAATAATAGCTTCATTATTATTTGGTCAAATAATATTACGAATATTTTTTTACTTATGATAACAATCTCAATAGCAGCTTTAGTCTTAATTTTTAATAATATATTAACTAAAAATAGAAAATATTTCTTATATTTTAGAATTTGTTTTTTAACTTGGATATTAGTATGGTTAGGTTGGATAGTTGGTGGACAGTTAAGTGTTTTACATTTAATAAACTTTTTTGAAATAATTGTTAGTTCTAATAATAATTTTTCTACCTTTTTAGCGGAACCAATAATTTTAATAATAGGTATCTTCACTTTAATATCGTTTTTTATATGGGGCAGAGCATTGTTTTGTGGATGGTTATGTCCTTTTGGTGCGTTACAGGAATTATTTTCTATTCTTTCAAAAAAAGTTGGAATACATCAAATATTTTTACCAAATTATATAGATAAAAATATTAGGTATTTAAAATATTTTTTATTAGTTATTATTATTATAGCTACAACCTTAGAATTTAATTTAACTAAGTATCTCTATAATATCGAACCTTTTAAAACAGCAATAACACTAAGATTTATGGCGCCAATAAATATTGTAATGTGGGCAGTATTTTTATTAATAATTAATTTGTTTATTGAAAGAGCTTACTGTAGATATATTTGCCCACTAGGTGCAGGTTTAGCAGTTTTTGGAAAAGCTAGGGTAATGAATTTTTTAAAAAGAAAGCAAGAATGTGGTAATCCTTGTAAAGCTTGCAATAAAGTATGCCCTACTGGTGCAATTTTAAATTCAGGAAAAATTAACATGAATGAATGTTTAGGATGCTTAGACTGTCAAGTCATGTATAATGACTATTTTAAATGCCCGCCATTAGTGGCTATAAGAAAAAAAGCTTAATAATTATTTATATTAGTTCTTTAAAGCTAGTTTTTTCTGAAATAAAAGCTCTTGCATTTAACTTATCACATAAAACTTTTAGTTTATTTCTACTTAGCAATAAAGCACTAGTTGCTATACAATCAGATAGCCAAGCTTTATTTGAAATAATACTTACTGTATTAAAGTTACTAGTACTTAAGCCAGTTTTTGGATTAAAAATATGATTATATTTTTTAGTAGGTTCAAACATAGTTCCACTAGCACTAGAAGTAGCTACGGCTTTATTTGTTAATTTAATAACAGTATTAATACCTTCTGAACTTTGAATTTCAATATTCCATGGTCTTTTGCTTTCATATCTACCTGAAGCAAACGTTTCACCGAAATCTACTAATGTATTTTTAATATTATTTTTTTTAATTATTTCAACAACCTTATCAGTTATCCATCCTTGAGCAATTCCATTTAGCGTAATGGATGCATTATTTTTTAATATTACAGTATTATTTTCTATTACTACATTTTGCCAGTTTATAGATTTTTTTATATTCTTTAAGGCTTTATCATCGGGAAAGTTACTTTTTCCATTTAATATAAAGTGACTGTAATAATGAGTCCATAGTGGTTGTACCGTTATATCAAAATTACCGTTTGTTTGCTCTGATAATATTTGAGACTTTTTGATTACTTCTATTAAATATGGTGAAGGATTTTGTAGTTTTTTATTTTTGTTTAGTTTAACAATTTCTGAATCTAGATTTTGTAGATTAAATATATCATCTGCTTGATTTATAAAGCTATTTATTTGACTGTAAATCAAATTATTATTTTTACCTTTATTAGAATGTATTTCTAAATTAACATTATTATTTAGAACAGTGCCTGTCCATTTTGACTTTATATACTCTTTATTACCAAAAAGATTATATGTTCCATACGTGGTTGACCCTATAGCTGAAAAAGCTATTATTTTTATTAGTTTTCTTCTATTTATTTTATTAGTAATTAGATCTTTCATACTTATATTTTATAGCTAAACATAAAATATTTCAATACTGATCAGTATGTTAAGGTTTTTTTAGATTTTATAAACTTATTTGGTTTCACTAAAAGCTGATAAATTTAATTTATTATTAAATATTATATACATTGAAATTGGAATAAATAAAAACTGACCAAAAACAGCTTTTTTGCCTTCTGCAATATTTAAACTTTCAAAAGGACCATGAGAAAACAAGTTATCACCCCATGCAAAAACATGAAGATAAACTATTATGATTGATATTATTAGGCACAAAAAACCAGTAAATCTAGATATAAAATTGGATAATGAAAAATTAGTATACCCATAAATAAAAGCAAATATTGCAAAAGTCTCTGTTAGAGCAAGCATCCAAGAGGAGAATAGCGGAAATATTCCAAAAAGAGGAACACTTGCTACCATTCCAATTAACCCATCTGCTTCTTGTTTGAGTAATTTATTTAGCTTGCCATAGCCATAGTTAAAGAATATGAGACCTAAAGATAACTTTAAAGTTATATCTGTTATTAAATAGGCAATATTATGATACCTAAACATAGTACTTCTATTTTACAAACTTTTTAAAAAAAAACAAAATTTATTTAATTAATTCTTTTTCTTGTAAAAATAATTTAAGCATAGGAGGAACAATCAATAAAGTTAATACTGCAGAAAGACTCAGACCTCCAAGAATAACTGATCCCAAGCCTTTATAAAGTTCAGAACCCGCTCCTGGAAATAAAACTAAAGGCAACATACCAAAAACACTTGTTAAAGTTGACATAAATATTGGTCTAATTCTGCTATTGGTAGCATCTAAAATAGCACTATTAACACTTAAATTATTATTTTTTATAGTTTGTAGAGTTCTATGTACTAGTAAAATTGCATTATTTACTACAATACCACTTAAAATTACAAATCCCAACATTGTCAGCATATCTAAAGGTTGAAAGGTAGTAAGGTTTAATAATGATAAGCCAATCACTCCTCCAGCAGCAGCAGGTGGAACAGACAACATTATAATAAAAGGATATTTAAAGCTTTCAAATAATATAGTCATTAATAAATAGACAATAATTATTGAGACTAATAAGTTAATTGACATTGCTTTCCATGTAGTAGTCAATTCATCTGCTGTTCCAGATATATCAAGTTTGATATCAGGCGGTAGGCCAGCACTTTTTAAAGGCAGAATTACTTTTTCTTCTACAATCTTAATTGCTTCTTCTAAAGCAATATTATCAGCTGGTTTAATTTGGAGTGTTACAGCCCTTTCTCCTTCTATATGTCTTATTTGAGTTGGCCCAGTTGTATACACAATATTTGATAAAGAGGAAACAGGAACAATTTTTCCATTAGTTGTAACTATGGGAATATTTTCAATTCCTTGAGTTTCACTAATAGAGTTTTCTACGCCCATTAATGTTAAATCCATCCTTTTTGAGTCAACTGTAATTTCATCAATTCTAATACCTGAATTGAAAGCGTCAATGCCAGCAGATAATTCGGCTGCAGTAACATTATTATCAGCTAATTTTATTCTACTCGGAACTATTTGAATTTCTGGCGCTCCTAAAATTAATCCTGGTTTAGGTCTCATTTGATTTCCAGCTGAACGAGGAAATTCTTTCATAACTAACCCAGCTGCTTTTTGTGCTGTAGCTGTTACTGTATTTAAATCAGGACCTATGATATCTAAATCAATAGATCTTCCGCCTCCATAACCTCTAACAAATAAACCTGGTTGAGAAAAAAAACCGTAAGTAGCAGGTTCTCCATACAGAGATTTTGTCATAACTGGTATAAGTTCTTTTACTCTAGTTTCTTCTACAGCACTAGCACCAAATAATGTTCTACCTCCAGCTATGGCAACGAAAAAGAAATTTTTAATTTTTGGAGGCTGTCCTTTAACAGACTCCTCTCCACTTTCAATTGACCATAAAGGTTTTACTTTATCCTCAACTGATACAGCAATATTAGTAAGTGTTTCTAAATTATAGCCAGGAGGTGGCATCATAACTCCAAATATTAGATTTCTGTTACCTTCAGGTAAATATTCTAATTTTGGTAATAGTAAATATGAAATACTCAATGTAAATAAAACCAAAGAACTTACTAGATACAAGGAATATTTTTTTGATTTTAATATAAAGTTTACATAATTAATTATTTTTGATGAAACATATTTACCAAAACCATCTAATATAGGTAATTTAAATTTTTCTCCATTTCTATTTCTTGATAGTATCCAGCTTGTTAATGCTGGCAAAATAGTTACTGATACTATAAGACTCATTAACACTGCTACAGATATAGCAACAGCAATATCTTGCAATAATTGTCCTGCTTCTAATTGCATTATTAAAATAGGAACAAAAACCAAAACTGTAGTTAAAGCTGAGACCATTACAGCTTGCCAAACTTGACTAGTACCTTTGAGAGCAGCAACTTTAATATTTTCACCTTTTTCTTTCAATCTAAAAATATTTTCTAATACAACAATTGCTGCATCTACTACCATCCCAACTGCAAAAGCAATACCAGCTAATGATATTACATTAATTGTTTTACCTAATAATGACATGGCTACAAAAGCAGCTACAACAGATATTGGAATAGATACTGCTATCACTATTGTAGATTGCCATGACCTTAGAAATATTAAGAGAATAATTATGGCTAATATGCCACCTATCCATATATTTTGTTGAACTAAATCTACAGCCGAGTCGATATAAATAGTTTCATCATAAACTTGTTCTATTTTTAAGCCTAATTCAGGTAAAATATTGTTATTTAAATCATTTAGAGTTTCTTTAATACCATTCATAACATCTATTACATTTGCACCAGTTTGTCTAATAGCATTAATTGCGATGGATTGATTTCCTAAAAATCTTATAACGGCCCTAGGCTCTTTATAGGTAAATTCTACATTCGCTATATCATTAACAGTAACTCTTCCAAACCTTCCATTTAAATCTTGCTCACTGATTAGGACAACTTCTTCAACTTGTTTTTCAGATTGAATTTCACCTTCAGCCCTAACTATGTATTCTCTTTTTCCTTCTTTAACATCACCAGCTGAAATGGAACTATTGGCCTGTTTAATTATATCTATAACTTCAGGTACTGTTAATCCATAATAAGCCATTTTTTCTGGATTAATTGTAATCCTTAACTCAGTTTCACTACTGCCATAAGCATTAGTTCTTGCTACTCCAGGAACTCTCTCAATTCTATCTTGTACAACATCTTCAACAATGTCTCCATACGCTGCAATATTTGTATCATTACCAGGTGTTTTAGTTAAAATAAACCAGGCAATAGCATTATCATCTAAACCTGAGGTATCAAGAGTTGGCTCACCAGCATCTTCAGGATAGTCATCTATTTGATTTAATCTGTTGGAAACCAACATTAAGGCTCTATCCATATCCATTGTTAAATCAAATTCTAATTCAATAGTTGCTCTTCCTTCTCTTGTTGAAGCTGTAACTTTTTTTACCCCTTCTAAACCTTGTAATGATTCTTCTTGTCTATTGACTATTTCTCTTTCCATTTCATACGGAGATGCACCAAACCAATAAGTAGTTACACTTATGATAGGTTTATTAACATCTGGAGCTATCTGGATAGGAATTCTATCAAGCGCTACTATTCCTAAAATAATAGTCATAATTATTACAGAAACTATAGCAATAGGTCTCTCTAAAGATGCTTTAATTATATTCATTTAGTTGCCTCTATTCATTTAATACTTACACTTTGCCCAGGTCTTAACCTTTCATTACCTTTTATTACAGCTAAATCATTCTCTTTAACGCCATTTAAAACTATAAATCTATTACCAACTGCTTCTCCAAGTTTAAGTGGTCTAATTTCAACTTTTTTTTCTACAACAACATAAGCCAATGATAATCCCTCTCGTTTTAAAATTGCATCTTTATGTATAGTTAAATAGATTTGATTAGATGATATAGGTATCAATATATTTACATTTTCATCGATAATTACATTTCTATTTAATTTATTTGTTTTATTATCAAAATCTAAAAACAGCTTTACAGTTCTTGTTTTTAAATTTTCTTTTTTACCAATAGCTCTTATTATTCCATTTAGTTCTAGGCCATCAGTAGTAGAAAATTTAATCTTTTTTCCAATAGACAAATTAAAAGTCCTAAATGAAGGGACTTCCGCAACTACCTCTAGTTGGTTTTTACTAATCAGTTGAAACATTTTATTTCCTAAAGATACAAATTCTCCGATTTCAATATACTTTTCTTCAATAACACCGCTGTATAAAGCTTTAGTATTAGACTTATTTAAATTTAATTTTGCAATATTTTTAAGGTTTTGACTCACATTTAGTTCTGATAATGCTACTTTTTCTTTAGACTTAAGAATATCATTTAAAGTATTAAGTTTATCATATTTTGATTGATTAAAAGCAGAGCTATTTTTTAAAGCTAGCATTCTGTCTAAATCAAGCTTATTATTAAATGTTTCTAGTTTTGCTATTTCATAATTAGATGAGGCTTTTATTTCATTGGATATAGCTATATCAAGAAGATACTTATAATTTTTATTATCTATTTGTGCTAGAAGTTGACCTTTCTGAACTTCATCTCCTTCTTCTACATATACTTTGTCAATTTTCCCTTGCACAGGAGCCATGATATTAGTTATTTTTTTTGATCTTAAACTACCTATTATTGGTATCTCATGATTTGGTTGGCCTAATTTAACTTTATCAACTTCTACTAAGGTTGCTTGTTGCCCAAATATAGATTTTATAGAAAAAAGAAATACGCAAATATATATGGTTAAATATTTAATCATAATATTAAAATAGCCTAAAATTTCTTTTTTACTAGACTTTTAGATGTCTTTCCTATACCAGGATTAAATATGTTGTTGGGATCTAGCTTTTTATAAAAATTTCTCAAGTTATCATCAGCTTCATACATATGTCCTACATTGTGTTCGGCAGGATACTTTGCTCCTATTTCATCAAACCATCTTAAAAGTTTGTCTTTAACTTTATTATTATTTTTCCCTATCTTAATTACGTATTCTCTATGAAATACTAAACAAAAAAAATGTGCAACAGTTAAAGTTTGAAGTACATCTTTTTTTAATTCTAATGGTATATCATGAAACCAATTATCATCATTTCTTTTCAAGGCAACATCTAAAGGCAACAACTCAGGGTTTGCATTTTTTGAAATATTTGCACACCTTGCGCTAGCTCCAGCAAATACAAATCTATTTAACGTTAATTTTTTACTCTCCTTAGTACTACACACTAATAAGTTGTTTTTATTATCCTCATTGAAAATATTTTTTGAAACTTTTAAAATTTCATCAAAAATTTTTTTATCACATTTCAATATCAAATGATGTTCAAATTTTTCGTTTAAGGCATCAAATAATTTTGACATTTGATTTGGTAGAACTGAAACAAATGCATTTAATAATAAATCTAATGTTTTATCAGAAAAAAATTTAGAGTTTTTAAAGAAACTTTCTAACTTTGATTTAGTTTTATAAAAAAAAGGCATGCTAGATGTTCCTAAGAAATAAATCAAATAATAGGCATCTTTTCCATATTTTTTAGAAACCTTGTAGGCATTATTATGCATATACTCTGCATATATTGGAAGTTCCTCTATTTCATTAATTATTTTTTTTCTAAGTATTGTCAAATCTTCTGGATTATTTGTGCTATAGTATATTGTTTTTTCTTCACTTTCCTTTTCAAAAGTATCAAGTCTGACGGCAAATACTGCTAATTTACCAGAGCAGCCAGAGGCATCATAAAGACGTCTTTTATCAGCATTGTATCTTGCTGGTGTGTCGGCATTAGTATCTTTTATAATATTTTTGTAATCTGTTGAAGAAGCCTTAAAGTTTGAATTTTTTATATTTTCTTCATTAAAATTTTGGTTGTCTAAGTTTTTTAAAATTTCTTCAGGCGATTTTCCTAGTTCTATTCCTAATTTATTATGAAGCTCAATATTTCCTTCTTTGTTTACAGAAGCAAAAAGAGATAGTTCTGTATAAGCAGGACCTCTCTTAATTAATGCGCCTCCAGAATTATTACAAACACCTCCTACTACTGATGCGCCTATACATGAGGAACCAATTTCAGAATGAGGAGCTCTATTGTAGGGTTTAACTTTTTTTTCTAGATCGTATAAAGTGGAACCAGGAAAAGCAAGTACTTGATGACCATTATTTATAGGAATAATAGTTTTTAATTTAGTAGTATTTATAATCACTAAACCTTTATCATATTTTCCATTAGGAGTGCTACCACCAGTAAGACTTGTATTAGCAGCTTGCATTAAGATATATTTATTATTTTCAATACATAGTTTTAAAACAGTCCACATATCTATTAATGAATTCGGTAGTGCTACAAATTCACATTCACCTGATTTTGTTCTCCATCCAGTGGTATAAGGAGTTTTTTCTTTATCACTTACTAAAAAGTTTTTTTTGCCAACTACGCCAATTATTTTATTATGTAAACTTGAAGTCATAATTTCTATAAATGAATGTTTTAATTATTTTTTATTTTATGTTATTTTTTAATATATGCAAAACATTTGTCTTATAATTGGAGCAGGTGCAGGTATAGGAGGTAATGTAGCAAAGGTATTTGCTAATGATGGATACCATGTTTACTTAACTAGAAGATCTGATGAGAATGGCTTAAAAAAATTAATTGATCAAATTAATACTGCGGGTGGAAAAGCTTCAGGTAAACTTCTCAATGCCGTTCAAGATAATACTATTGAAGAATTAGTTAATTCTGTGGAGAGAGAGATAGGTCCTATTAGTGTTGTGATTTATAATTTAGGAGCACAAATAGGGAATAAAAAATTAGAGGATTTAACATTAAAACAATTTGATTTAGGTTTTAAAATGGGGACGTTAGGTATTTTTAGATTATGTAAAACTTTATTTCCCTTCATGGTAAAAAGAGGAGGAGGGACTTTGATAGCCACCTCATCAACTGCTTCTGTAAGAGGTAATAGGGGGCAACATTCTCACGCTGCAGCAATGGGGGCAAGAAGAATGTTATGTCAGACTTTAAACGATGAATTTTCTATCAAAGGAATTCATATAGTACATGCTATTATTGATGGTGCTGTTGATGCGCCTGATACCTTAGGTAAAATGCTTGGTCCTGAAGCTTACGAGAAATTAAGAAAAGAAGTAGGATTAGAAAAAGATGGTCTTATTTTGCCAGAAAAAATAGCTGAGAGCTATTTATACTTAACTAAACAACACAGATCAGCCTGGACACATGAAATAGATTTTAGAGCATTCTCTGATCAGCCTTGGTGGAATACTGCTACAGATAATTATAATTTTTAATCATATGAGTTTTTTAAGTATTCTAGTGTAAGTTTTTCGTAAATTTTTTGGCCTAAGCTAAAATATTCTTTTTCCTGTTGAGTAACATCTCTAAAAAATTTAGCCGGATTACCTGCATATATCTTACCTTCAGGGACAACAGTATTTTTTTTTACATATGAATTAGCCCCTACAAAAGCATTTTTTTCTACTATACAATTTTCTTCTAAGATAGATCCCATTCCAATTACTGCATTATTATCTATTCTGCATTTACCATCAATTATTACATTATGTCCAATTGTTACTTTATCACCAATATGTATCTTGTTTCCCTTGGTATTAAAAATTGAGTTATCTTGAATATTTGACCCTGTTCCTAAATAGACAGAGCCTATATTGTCCGGACTATGAAGCACTGTAGAAAACCATATACTAGAATTAGGTTGTGTAAAAGTATTACAACCTATTAATGCATCTGGAGCAATAAATGTTGTATCTTCATCAAATTTAATTGATTGAAAATTTGGATTTATGTTTTTTAAATATTCATTAAATCTAAAATTAGATTTACTCTTTAAATCATTGAATTTATTATAGTAATTAGTATCAATATTTCTTATTAGTTTTGCTGGTGATCCTGATATAAGTGAAAACTTATCAAAATTTTTACCTGGGGGAATTAAGGTATCTGGAAGTATTATAGAATAATCTCCAACAGTGCTTCCATCCATCACGACAGAATTTTCTCCTACTTTTACATTATTTCCTATTAAACATGCATGAATTATAGCATATTGTTCTATTATACAGTTATTGCCAATTTTTGTGCCTAATAAATCAGAAGCTACATGAACCGTAGATCTTTTTTCAAATAGGCAGCTTTCTCCAATTTCAATTTTTTCTCCATCTCCTCTGATTATTACATTATCAAGAATTTTTGTATTTTTTTTAATGTTTGAGTTACCAATAATTTTTGCTGATGATGAAATACTCACATTTTTAGCAATAGTAGGAAAGTACTTTAGAAATTTTATTCTTGGGTGTATATTATTTTTTTTTTCTAACATTTTACGTTTATGTTTAATAAAATAATTAAAGCAAAAAAATTAATTAATCAACATATCATTAATACCCCTAGTGGTTTATCTCATGCCTTGTCTGAATTAACAGGAAGATCTATCTTTGTTAAATATGAAAATAAGCAGTATACCGGCTCTTTTAAATTTAGAGGCTCTCTTAATAAGCTTTTATCATTGACTGAAGTACAAAAAAAAAAAGGTGTAATAGCCATGTCAGCTGGAAATCATGCTCAGGGTATTTCACTGGGTTGTAAATATTTAGGTATTAAAGCTACAATTGTAATGCCAAATAATACTCCTTTTGAGAAGATAAGAAAAAATATAGACTACGGAGCTAATGTAATTATACATGGTAATAATGTTTTAGAGTCTGAAAAACATGTAAATAAATTGGTGGAGAAATACGATTTTGTAAAAATCCATCCATTTAATGATTATGATGTGATATATGGACAAGGCACATTGATGCTAGAATTTTTACAGAAGCATCCTAATCTAAAAAAAATTTATATACCAGTTGGAGGAGGAGGGCTAATTTCTGGCTGCGCAATAGTAGCTAAAAATTTAAACAAAAATATAAAAATAATAGGAGTAGAAACGGAAAATTATCCTTCTTTATATAATAGTTTTTATAAAACAAAAAAGTCATTTGAAAAAAATACTATAGCTGAGGGAGTAGCTGTTAATAAAATAGGGAAGAAAAATTTAAAAATTATCAAAGAACTAGTTGATGAAACTGTACTAGTTAAAGAGAGTTCTATTGAGCAAGCTATCTCAATGTTTTTGCTAAATGATAAAACTTTAGTAGAGGGTGCAGGTGCTCTTGGTTTAGCTGCTTTATTAGAGAGTAAAGATAGAAAAAAAAGTGATGATATAGGAATTATTGCTTGCGGGGGTAATTTAGATTCAAGAGTGCTCTCATCTTTATTAATGAGAGAATTGGTAAGAAAAAAACAGGTTTTAACTCTTTCCATAGATATGGAAGATAAGCCTGGACAGCTTAGTGAAATATCTAAATTATGCTCAATGGAAAAAATAAATATATTAGCAGTTGAGCATAGCAGGTTTACTCTAGATCTCTCTGTCAGAGCTGCAAGGTTAAATATAACTTTAGAGACGCAAGATAAAAAACATGCAAATAAAATTATTAATCTAATTAAAAAATTAGGATTTAAAGTAAGAGAAAAAGTTGAAAATTAGGGTCTATAACCAAAAGAACTTGATCCAGTTCTAAGTTTTTTATAAGCAAGTTTTATCCATATACAAGCTTCTTTTCTAGTATCTCTAGGATCTATCACATTTTCTAATAAAAATTTTTCTGCAGTCCTAAATGGAGATGTTAATGAATTAAGTTTGACATACTTGTCTTTAATAAATTTTTCGGGATCCTTTGATTGGCTAATTTCTGATTTATAGGCTGCCTCAATACCACCTTCAAATGGCAATGACCCTGTATCGGCAGATGGCCAAGCAAACCTAAATTTAAAATTCATATGATTGGTATGTGCAGCGCCAGCAACACCAAAAACTTTTCTTAATATAATTGAACACATAGGGTTTTTAAATTGATACATTGCAGCTAAAGCTTTTGCTCCATATTTTATTGTTCCATCTTTTTCAGCATTCTTTCCAATTATAAAACCGGGGTTGTCAACTAAGTTTAATACAGGAAAGTGAAATACTTGCGCCAAGTCCATGATTTTAATAATCTTTTTGCATGAATTAGCTGTCCAGCCTCCTCCATAGACTTGAGGATTATTAGCTAAAACTACAATGGGAAAACCATCTAGCCTTGCTAATCCAGTAATTACAGATAACCCATATTTTTTACCTAATTCAAAAAAAGAATTTTTATCTACTACACTTTCTATAATAGGAAGTATGTCATAGCTTTCTCTTTTATTTTTTGGAATCATGCTTAACAAAAAGTCATCTTTTCTTAGAGGGTCGTCTTTAGATTTTTCTTTTTTAGGAAGATAATGGATTGAACTAGGCATAAATGATAAAAAAGTTTTTGCCATTTCCATTGCTTCTGATTCATTTTCAGCTACATCATCTATTACTCCATTACTACCATGTACTTGACTGCCACCTAATTCTTCTTTTGTAACTTTTTCTCCTATCTTTTCTACTAAGGGAGGACCAGCAACAAAAATTTGGCTAAATTCTTTAACCATTATAGAATAATGGCTACTTACAAGTCTTGCTGCCCCTAATCCAGCAACAGGACCTAGCGCTAGGGATATAACTGGTATTTTAGATAGATTTTCTATAACTTTATCCCAGCCTGGATTAAAAGGAACATAAGTAGATTCTTGCTTTTCTAAAGATTTAACTGATCCTCCTCCACCTGTACCTTCTATAAATCTAACTAATGGAATTTCATATTCATTAGCTAATTTTTCAGCAGCTACCATTTTCTCCCAAATTGAAGCATCTGCAGCTCCACCTCTCACAGTAAAATCATCTCCATAAAAAGCAATTGACTGTTGATTTACTAATCCATGTCCAATTATTGAATTAGCTGGCAAAAAATTTTCTAGTTCACCTGTTTCTTTATAACTAGATTGCCCACTAAGCATTCCAAATTCTTGAAAACTATCTTTGTCAAAAAATAGATTTATTCTTTCTCTTATAGTATTTCTATTTGCTTTATGCTGTCTTTCAACCTTTTCTTTACCTCCTAGCTCTTGGGCTAGGTTTTTTCTTTTATTAAGCTCATCTATTTCTTTTTGCCAGGACATAAATTAGTCTTCTATCAGTTAATTTCTTAAATTGTACCCTTTTTTAAATATTAATAAAGTAATGACTATTAAAATAAACAAAATGAGTAAAATAGTAATAATACTAGTCCAAATACTTACATCTGAAATTTCATAAAAACTATATTTAAAACCACTTACCAAATACAATACTGGATTAAGCAAGGAAATTTTTTGCCAAATTTCTGGTAACATGTTTATAGAGTAAAAACTACCTCCTAAGAACACAAGCGGGGTTATAATTATTAAAGGTATCAGGGATAATTTTTCAAAGTTATCTGCCCAAAGACCTATTACAAAACCAAATAAACTAAAAGTTATAGCTGTCATTAATAAGAAAAAAACCATCAAAAGAGGATGTAATATGTTAAGGTCAATAAAAAATGAAGCGGTTACGATAATTAAGAGTCCTAACAAAATAGATTTCGTAGCAGTTGCACCTACAAAACCAATAATCATCTCTACACCGCTTATAGGAGCAGCTTGTAATTCAAAAATAGTACCATTAAATTTTGGAAAATAGGTACTAAATGAACCATTGGATACACTTTGTGTTAATAGGTTTAACATAAGCAAACCTGGAACTATAAACATGCCATAAGTAACTCCATCAATTTCCTTAATTCTTGATCCAATTGCAGATCCAAATATTACAAAGTATAAAGAAGTGCTAAGCATGGGAGATATAATACTTTGTAAAATGGTTCTTTTAGTTCTATTCATTTCATGATTATAAATTGCTTTTATAGCTAAAAGATTAATCATGATTTTTTCTCTTAATAAAATCAACAAAAATACTTTCTAATGATCTTTTTTTTAAATTAAAATCTAAAAAATTAGAGTCTTTTTTTAAATCTATAAGTATGCTACTTAGCTCAGTTTTCTCTTTACTTAATAAAATTTCAACATTTTTTTTATCATCACTTAATTCACAAGGATAATTTTTTATATATTCTGGTAATTTTTTAATTTTATTTTTGAAAGTTATTACTAATTTGTTATCACCTAATTTTTTTAATAAAATATTTTTATCTTCTACTAGTATAATTTTTCCGTTATTTATAAAAGCTACTTTGTCAGCTATTTCTTCGGCTTCTTCAATATAGTGTGTAGTAAGTATTATTGTAACACCTTCCTTTTTAAGATTATAGATTACTTCCCACATTTCTTTTCTCAACTCTATATCTACTCCAGCTGATGGCTCATCCAAAAAAAGTATTTCTGGATTATGAGATAATGCTTTTGCTATTAGTACCCTTCTTTTCATTCCCCCTGATAATTGCATCAAAAGGCTATTCTTCTTTGTTTCAAGGTTTAATTTCTTTAAAAGATTTAAAATATATTTATCATCTCTTTTTTTACCCCATAAACCTCTTGAATAATTTATATTATCAAATACCGTTTCAAAGGCTTCTAGATGTAATTCTTGAGGTACTAAACCTATTAAGGATTTTATTTTTTTTCTATTTTTTACCAAATCCAAATTATTTATTATTATTTCTCCACTTGTATGATGACTGAGGCCACATAAAATATTTATCAAAGTTGATTTGCCAGCACCATTAGGGCCAAGAAGTGCAAAAATTTCTCCTTTTTTAATACTTAAGTCAATATTATTTAGTGCAATTAAGCCATTTTTATATTTTTTACTAAGTTTTGATATTTCAATAAGATTTTTTTTCATACTTAACTATTCTCTATATATATCATTATACATACTTAGAATTAAAATAGTTTTTATTGAACTTCTCTTTTGTCTCTATAATCTAAAAGTTTTTCAGTTACGTTAGGGTCATACGAGGTAATTCCAGGCTCAGGAGCTTCTTTGGGTGGTAGAGGTTTTGCTGGAGTTGTGTAAACTAAAGTCTTTCTTTCTTCTGTATTAGTAGGGTAGAAAGGATTTGCAATTTTTACTTCTTCTCCATTTTCTCTGCCTTTTTCTAGCATTTCATCATATTCTTGAGCTTGTGCTGCATTCCATGGGAATTTATATAATCTTGGCTCAACTAATCCTTCTAATTGAACTAATAAATATATAGCTTCACCTTCAACCCAATTCACATGAAGTAAGGTTAGTTCATTCGTATATTTATTTAAAACTTCTAAATTTTTAGGTTTAGGCCTACTTAAAATTTCCAACATTGATCCGTAACTGATTGCAAAACAAAATAATCCAATAATTATAGCTAGAATCTTATATTGAGTTTTTTTTCTTGACCAAAATGTTAAAGCTACTATGAGTGCAATTAATAAAGTAAGTATGGCATAAAGCCAATTTAAAAATTCCATAATTATCCTCCAATTAAACTTTTTCTAAGACTATTTACAGAGCCTGAAATTAATTTAAAATTATTATCTAGCTTAAACCTTAAAACTGTTTTTTCATTACCTTCTTTTGACAAAAGTACGGTTTTTTCTAATATTTGTTTTCTGTAATCTCTATCAGGTGTAACTAAACTTGCTGCAATAGTTGCTTGTATTTTTGATTTATTTTTATCATGTTTAAATAAGTGAATATTTGCTTGGTATTCTCCAGGTGTAATTCCTCTAGTAAAACTTATTTCATAATTTAATGGAGTGTAGTCCCCAGTTAAACCTCTATCATCTCTAAGAAGATTAAAAACTATGCCCGAGGGTTTTGAATAACCTACAGGCCCGTCATTTGGTCCTTTTACCCATAAATCAAGGTCTGCGTCAATGTCATTTGGCCAAAAAAGTTCAATAATAACACTGCCAACAGGCTCTTTAATAATTTCTTTTTTAGTTTTCAGGTTTAACCATGGAAGAAGCAATAATACTATTGCTACAAATCCAGATAAGGCTAGTAATGTAACATCTCTAAAAACTGTATTTGATTGATCTTCATCATAAATATTGATATTGTTAAAAGGATTAAACACTATTTTTTTCTCCTAATTCAATAATTCTTGATAATAGTTTGTTAGCTCCAGTAGATAAGATCTGAAAACAAATATTTAACCACACACTACAAATAGATCCTACTAATGTAGTATATAAGGCTACTGACATTCCTGATATTAAAGTTGATACCATTTTACTTACTTCCTCAGGATTACTTGAAACACTACCATCAACTCCAGAAAGTGCTATTATAAAACCTATTACTGTACCTATTAGTCCTAATATCACTAAAGTATTAGCTATAAATTTAATATAATTTATTTTTGAAGCAATCTTAATTCTTAAGGATACTGCCAAATTATTTCTTGAACTAGCGTCTAATTTTTTAGATTTCTGTAAAAATTCATTTGATAAAGATGTCGAGTTTATCTTTTTGGCATATGCGTAATTAAGTTCTTTGCTAACCCAAAGAGTTCTATATGCAGATACTACGAAACCTATAGCAAATAAAAACAAAATTATAATTACCATATTAGTGATATCAGCAGTAATAGCTTTTTTTAAATATCCTTGCGTGAATAAAACAAATAAAAATGTTAGTCCCACTAAGTTAATAATTGAATATCTTAAAATCAGTAAGTATTTAAATCTCATATTTTTTCCTTTTTTAAAATTTTTAATTGTTTTCGTCTGTAGCTAGTCCCTCTGAGTCTTTGTTGCCCGATCTCAACATAACATAATTATTGTTAATTGAATTTTTATCTAAATTTCCCTTTTTATCTAATTTAAATTGAAACACAGTAATTTCCTCACCAATATTCTCTAACATTTTAGATGTTTTAAGTATTTGTCTTCTTTTATCAGAATCAGGGTCAACTACTGATACTAGCATTTCTGCTAGAATAGGTTTAAAAGGTGTTGTGTCTTCTCTATACAGATGCAAGTTAGCCACGTATATACCATCACTAATACCTCTTGAGTAAGAAACTTCATAATTGACAGGAGAGTTATCCTTATAAATTCCTAAGTCATCTCTAAGAAGGTTAAAAAATAAACCTCCTTTATTGGAATAACCTACAGGAATATCGTCTGGTGCTTGAACCCATAAATCAATATCTACATCTCTTTTATCATCCCAAAACAATTCAACTATTACATTTCCTGGAGGTGTAGTAGCTGATTCTTCTTCAGTAGGGGGATTAACAAAAGGTAACAAGAGAATTACCATTGAGATGAAACCGGTTAATGCTAAAAGTATAACATCCCTGAATACTACATCTCCTTCGTCTGTAGAGTTGAAGCTTTCCAATAGATTCTCCAAAAAAAATCAAGTTATCACAATAATTAATAAAATAATATTCTTATATTAATAATCTTTAGTAATTTTGCTTGACCTATAATTAATACTTATTATCATTATTTATATATTTAATAATTATAAACGGAGGATTAATGATTAAATTTTTAATTACTTCTTTGGTAACTTTTTCATTCGTATTTAGTTCACAAGCAGATAATGTGACATCGTGGGATGATATAGTTAATGCAAAGAAAACTCCAGAGAATTGGTTAACACATCATGGTACACTTGATGGACACAGGTTTTCTGGCCTTAAAAAAATTAATAAAAAGAATGTAAAGAAACTTAAAGTTGCATTCACTAATATGATTGGTGGTGTAGAAGGTGGTGGTATTTGGGACCATGCTGGTTTAGAAGGCACTCCAATTGTTGAAGATGGATTTATGTATGTAACAGATGGTTGGGGTTCAATTTACAAATTTGATGTAAGAAAAAGTGGTAAATTAGTTTGGAAAATGAATCCTGATACTGATCATGACTTTCCTGGAGCGGTTACATGCTGTGGTATAAACAATAGAGGTGTAGCTCTTATAGATGATAAAGTAGTTTCTCATACATTAGACGGCAGATTGATTATTACCAATAAAGAATCAGGTGCTATAGAGCAGGAAGTACAACTTGCAGATGCAAGTATAGCAGAAGTTATCACTGCTGCACCATTAGTAGTAAAAGATGCTGCAATTACTGGAGTTTCTGGAGCTGAGTATGGAATTAGAGGATGGTTGCATTCTACTAATTTAAAAGATGGTTCAAAAAAATGGAGAACTTATACTATTCCTGCACCTGGAGAGCCTGGATCAGATACTTGGAAGCAAGGACCAGAATCTCATAGTAAAGATGCTTGGATGCATGGTGGGGGTTCTACTTGGGTAGTTGGTTCATATGATCCTGACCTTAATGTAATATATTGGGGAGTTGGAAATCCTGGTCCAGACTGGGATAATGAATATAGACCTGGTGATAATTTATACAGTAACAGTGTACTAGCTTTAGATGCTGATTCTGGTAAAATTAAGTGGTATTTCCAGTATACACCAAATGATCCTTATGATTTTGATGGAGTTAATGAGCAGACATTAGTAGATGCTAAAGTTTTTGGTAAAAAGACTAAAGCTGTGTTACATGCTGATAGAAATGGTTTTGCTTATGCTCTAGACAGAGAATCAGGTAAGTTTCTTTGGGGAACTCCTTTTGTGAAAAAACTAGATTGGACAGTAGGTTTGGATAAATATACAGGAATGCCTCTTGATTATGATCCAAATAAGGATGTTCAAAGATATGTGCCATCAAGTAGTGCATTTAGAGCACAACCTGAAGCCACTTCATGTCCTGGAAATATGGGAGGAAAAAATTGGCCTCCTACTGCTTATGATCCAGACAGAAATATGTATTATATTCCTGTAATTGAAAGCTGTGCTATGCATGTTAATGTTCCTCAAGAGAAGGAATGGGTTGCTAGAGAATTCTGGTTAGGTGGTGGACCAAAGATGGGACCAATCATTACAGGAAGTGTAGCAGCTATGGATGTAAATTCAGGTAAAGTTGTTGCTAAATATGATATGGACTATCCAAGCCTTGGTGGTTTAGTTGCTACTAAAGGTGGATTAGTTTTCAGTGGTCATCCTGAGGGTACTATAGTTGCATTGGATTCAGACAATCTTAAAGAGCTATGGAGATTTGAAACTAATACGGGTATTAATGCACCTCCTATAACATTTGCTGTAGATGGCAAACAATATGTTGCTATTTTAGCTGGTTTAGGTGGAGCATGGCCTAAGTGGTTTATAGGCTCAACTCCTGGTTTAGAGAAGGTAGAACCAGGTCAAATGCTGTATGTGTTTAGTCTTTAAACTATAGAAATAGAAGGGGTCTTTAATATATATATTAAAGACTCCTTTTTTTTGTCTAAATGAAAAACTTATTATTAATTTTTATTTTATCTTTCTTCTCATTGATGAATAGTTATTCTAATGATATTAGAAACATATCAGTTGGAGAAAATATAAATGATATTAAAGATAGAGGTTATACTGGTTTTCAGTGTTACGATAGTAATACAAAAATAAAGAGCTGGTATTTGTATAAAAGTTGTCAAGTTAATAAAAACAATTATCATCTTATAAAATTTGAATACGATGAGAGATTTGCTTTAAATGAGAACTTTGAAGGAACCCAGATATCTGGTCATCCAGTTATTATTTATTTAGCAATTGATAAAAGGGGTATTATACAAGAAATAAATGCATTTTCAGATTCTAATGCTCCATTTTATTTTAG
>CACHHO010000005.1 GCA_902579545.1 Rhodospirillaceae bacterium
AGCCATATGGAATTCTTCATGGGGGAGCTTCTGTTGTTTTAGCTGAAACACTTGGAAGCTTAGCATCTAATTTATGTATTGAAAAAGATTATAACACTGTAGGTCTTGATATTAATGCAAATCATATCAGAGCTGTAAAAAGTGGAATAGTATTAGGAATGACTAAACCTATTCACATAGGAAGAAGCACACATGTGTGGGAAATTAAATTATATAACGATGATAAATTAACTTGTATTTCTAGATTAACCATGGCAATTTTGAAAAGTGTCAAGTAGTAATATTACGGAGTAGGGAGAAGTGAATAGAAACAAACTCGACACTATAATACTTAATACGATGAAAAAAATTTTTGGATCAATTAAAAAATATATTAAATTAAGATAGCAAAGTAATAAAAGTGTTAATAAATGAAATTATTTATAGAAAACAGTACTATAAGAAGCATTTTTAATAAATCAGTTAAAAAATATAAGAATAATGTTTTTCTTAGTTATGCTAAACATAACTTAAATTCTTCAGCTACAAGTTACACTTATTTAGATGTTCAAAGAAAAGTTAAAGAGTATACCAATTTTTTTTTAAAAAAAAAGTTACAAGAATTAGATAGAATAAGTGTAATAGTAGGAAATATTCCTGAGTTTTTTATAATTAAACTTGCATTAAACTGTAATAATTTATCATGCGTTCCTCTTAATTATGAACTTAGTAATAATGAGCTATCATATATCATCAAACACTCTAGTAGTAAACTAATTATCACTAATGATCTTTATTTGGAAAAAATTAAGACTATTATTGATAGCAATAAAATAAAAATTGGCTTAGTAGTTTTAAGAAATAAAAAATTAATTTCTATTTTAGAAACTAAAAGAATTAAAAGGGATAAGTTTGTTAAACTAAAACCATCTTCTGAAGCTAGTTTAATTTATACATCAGGCACAACAGGTAAACCGAAAGGATGTATATTATCGCATTTTTATGAAATTAATGCTGGCTATTCCTACGTTATTAAAAAAGGATTAGTGTCTATTAGAGAACAAAAAGAAAAAATTTACAATTGCTTACCAGTTCATCATGTAAATGCTGGTATATTATCATTTTATGCGGTTTTATTAACTGGAAATTGTCAAATTCAAGCAGAGAGATTTAGTGCTTCAAGTTTTTGGAAAGAAATTAATTATAGTAAAGCCACTATTTTTCATTACTTAGGTCTTATGGCTCCTATACTATTAAAAAGAAAAAAGTCTAATTATGAAAAGATTATTAATTTAAAATGTGGAATAGGTGCTGGCATAGAGCCTAGGCTTCACCAAAAGTTTGAAAAAAGATTTAAAGTTCCCATGATAGAGCTTTGGGGCATGACGGAAATGGTTAGATGTATATTTGATAATTCTAAAAATAGAAAAATTGGAGAAAGATGCTTTGGGCGTCCTGATGAATCTTTACAAACTTTAGTTGTTGATGAGAATGGAAATAATAAATTAAATGAAAAAGGTGAATTATTAATAAGACATAATGCAATCTATCCTCAGAAAGGGTTTTTTGATGGTTATTATAAAAATAAAAGAGCTACTGAAAGTGCTTGGAGAAATAAATGGTTCCATACTGGCGATATAGTCATTAAGAATAATAAAGGCTATTTATTTTTTGTAGATAGGAAAAAAAATCTAATAAGAAGAGGAGGTGAAAACATATCTTCTGCAGAAATAGAAGCTAATTTATTAGAATTACCATTAGTTAAAAGTGCTGCTGTTTGTGGCTATCCTCATCATATTTACGAGGAAGAAGTATTTGCTATGATAGTTTTAATAAATAAAAAAAAGAATACCTTAAAAACAGCTAAAGATATTTTAAAGTTGTTAAGTAAAAATTTAACTTATTTTAAACTTCCTGGTATTATAAAATTTACAGAGAATATTCCTGTAACCTCTACTCAAAAAATTGTTAAAAGTAATTTATTAGAAAATATTAATATTCAAAATAAAAATAACTTTTATGATCTAAGTAAATTTAAAAAGAATTTTAAATAAATTATTTAGTATTAACTCTTATAATAGTGTCATCAAAACCTGAAAATTTATAAGAATAAGAAGTGTTTTTGCTTAAAGGATATAACTTGCCTACAGAACCTAAGCTTATTCTATCTCCTTTTTTTAGCTTAATGCCACGCTTATTAAAGTCTTTAATGAGCCAAAAAACTACATTAATAGGATTTCCCATAAGATTGCTTGTCATAGCTTCTTGAATAATTCCCTCTTTTTGACTAGAAAAAATAGTTTTAATATTAGCTAGTTTTATTAAAAATTCTCTAGAGCTTTTTATTTCAATCCCCTTTCCCATTATCATTTTAGTAGCTAACATATTGGCAGCTACCAGCATATTTCCTGTTACATTGGTTTCTTTTTTAAAAGGCAAAGAAGGAAGCTCTAAAAAAGGATGAATGCTTATTAAGTTATCTAAAATTTCTAATTCAGATTTAGCATTCATAATATTTGAGCTTTTTACTATAACTAGTAAATCAGGCTCAATAAATGTTCTATATGCAAAATCATGCTCTATAGTACTATTATCATCTATAAACATATGTTCATATAAAATGCCTGTAGCAGGAGCTTTTATTTTAAATCTTTTTTGCAGTTGCTTACCAGTAAAGCCAACCTTATATCCAACTGGGTCATTATACTTTTTTTTAATTAAATAATTTAATTTTTCTTGTCCGCAATAAGCTTCTTCCAAAGTTAAATTGTCATTTAGCTTACTTATATAACTTTCACTATTATTTTCAAATATCTCCTTAGCTACGTCCATACTAATACAGTCGTGAGAGATTATATTTTTTAATGATAATATATAAAATAAAAAGCTTATGAATAAATTTAAGTATGTATTAGCTTTGAAAAACAATAAGTAATACCTTTATTTTTTTGTTTTTTTATTATTTTTTACTTTTTTTTTAGTTAATTTCATACTAATTATTTTGTCAGGGTCATTTACTTCTCCATTAGCACCCTCGCCTTTTTTTATTTTATCTACATGTTCCATTCCTTCAACTACTTGTCCCCAAATAGTATATTGTCCATCTAACCAAGAAGCATCAGTAAAACAAATAAAAAACTGACTATCAGCACTATTTGGATCTTGAGCTCTAGCCATAGAAACCGTTCCTCTAACATGTTTTTCTGAAGAAAATTCGGCATTAATATTTTGACCTGATCCGCCAGTACCATTTCCTAAAGGATCGCCTCCTTGTGCCATAAAATCTGGAATAACTCTGTGAAAATTAAGTCCATCGTAAAAGCCTTCTTTTACTAACTGTGATATTCTTTTTACATGATTTGGAGCTAAGTCTGATCTGAGCTTAATTAAAACATTACCAGTTTTGAGTTTCATGTTTATATAATCATTTGCAGACATTGGCCCAACATATATTAAAAAAGTAAAAAGTAAAACTAAAATATTTTTAAATTTAAACATATGCTCAATTTACATAAAAAACTAATAATGTATACTTAATATTTATATTATGTCTAATTCAAATTTCTATACAAAGTTAAATAAATTAAGAGCTAAAATAAAAGAAAAAAGAAAACAAGATTTATATGACATGATTAATGATGAAAAAAATCAATTGGAAGACAAAATTGCTTTAATAAAAATGTCTTTTAAAGAGTTAGATGAAAGAGATATGGTAAATAGTTTTAAAGAATTTATTAAAGGAGATAAAAAAAATGAAACTAAAGAATAAGAAGATAGTAGTATTTGGTGGAACTTCAGGGATAGGTTTAGAGACTATTAAACTGTTAATGCAAAATGGTGCATCAAAAATTTATGCCATAAGTAGAAACCCTAAAAAAGTTAAAATCAGAAAAAAACAATTAATCTTAGAAAAAGCTGATGTATTAGATGAAATTTCTTTAAAAGCTCTTTTTAAAAAAATTGGTAAGTACGATGTATTAATAAGTACAGCTACTGGAGGAGAAAGAGCAATTGGTCCATTTTTAACGATGAATATGCAAGGTTATAAAAATTCCTTTGATAAACTTTGGGGGTATGCAAATGTAGTAAGGTACGGGGTTAAAAATTTAAATAAAAATGGAAATGTTGTTTTAGTAAGTGGATCGCCTGCAAGAAAGCCAAAACCTGGTTTTGTAGCAATTTCATCAGCAGGAGGCGCAGTAGAGGCATTTGCAAGAGCTATTACTCATGAGTTAGCTCCAATTAGAATAAATCTTATATCACCAGGAGTAATTGACACTCCAATGAGTCCTTTAAAAGGAAAAGCCAGAAAAGATTTTTATAAAAATTCTACAAAAGATAATATAATTAAAAGAGCAGGTACTGCTAATGAAGTGGCAAAAGCAATAATCTTTGCCATTGAAAATGAATTTATTACTGGAACAACTATAGATATAGATGGTGGCTGGATATTATCTTAAGTCATATAAAAGGAATAAGGTTTTTAAATATTCCAATAAATGGCGCTAAAACTCCCTGTAAATAGCTTATAATGCTTAATATTTTTGGAAAAAAACGAATAATTAAAAATAATGCAATTATAAAAAAAACTAAAAGATAAATTTTAGGTATAAAATACCATTTAATTTTTTCATTTTTATTTTTAGTAAATAATTCTAAAATCAACCATATAAAAAATAAAAAAATAATACAAAATAATAAAAGTCTGATCATAGCTTTTCCTTTTTGACATTGTTATTTAGCCAATTTAAATAATCTTTGCTAACATTAGATGGTCTAATAGTAATAATTTCTGGAATATCATAATCATGAATGCTTTTAATAGTTTTATATACAAGTTTCTCATTATATGAGTTAGTTTTAATTAACAAAATATATTCTTTACTGTTAACTAGTTTTTTTTTCCATTCATAGTATGAATTAACTTCACTTATAACATTAATACAAGCTATATATTTTCTGTTAAATAATGTTCTTATAATTTTATTTTTTATTTTAGTTTTATTTACTGTAGTTTTTATAATAATCATATAATTTTTATTTTATAAATAATAATATATACTAAATATATAAAATTATGCTTCATATATTAAAATATTACTTTATTTTATTATTTTTTATAATATCAAATAATTCTTTCTGTAATAACTTTGATATGGAAGTTTATATGCACGTAACTGATCAAAGAACAATTAAATTCCCAGATGGTAATCAATACGTTCAATTAGAAGGGTCTGCCAACTGGAAGGATAGTCTAGGTGATTATGGTATTATAAATTGTCTAGCAACAATTACTACTATTGAAAGTAAAGAATCTGCAGTTCTTCATGCTTTTTGTGAAGCAAAAAATCAAAAAAACGATAAATTTTGGTTAGAACTTAATAGAACTTCTGATATGGAAGTAGGTATAGGGGTAGCAACGTATGTTTTTGGAGAAGGAAAATATAAAAAATATAAGGGTATTAAGTGTCCCTATGCAGTTAATTATTTTGAAGATAGAATGTTTTATAAACAAAAATGTAAGTTATGAAAGAGATTTCAGAAAATATAATAAAACCATTATCAGATGCAGATCATAAGTATGGGCGTATTAATAGAAAATTAATACAAAACATTTTTTTTATAGACATAGATAGACCAAAAAAAATGAATGGTTTTACTCCTTTCATGTTTAATGAAATGGCAAAAACTTTTACTGAATTTGAGAATGAAAACAATGCTTTGTGCGCAATAGTTTTCACCAGTGGAGAGCATTTTTGTGCTGGTATGGATTTAAATCAAATGGCACCTATGTTGATAAATGGCGATCACAGCTATATAAAAAATAAAAATTATATAGATCCATTAGGTTTAAATAAACCAATTAGAAGCAAACCTGTAATAGCAGCTGTAAAAGGATATACATTCACTTATGGATTAGAATTAATGCTAGCTTGTGATATAGTTTTGGCAGAAGACAATACTAAATTTGCTATGTTAGAAGTTAAAAGAGGCTTGCTCATGACTGGAGGAGCTACACTGCGATTTGTACAACGAGCAGGATGGGGAAATGCTATGAAATACTTACTAACAGGATTAGAGTTTAATAGTAAAGAAGCTTATAGAATGCATTTAGTTCAGGAAATCGTTAATAAAAATAAATTATTTATTAGGGCAATAGAGCTAGCTAAATTAATATGTAATGCTTCTCCACTCGCCGTAAAAGAGGTAATAAAAAATTCTAGATTAGCTCAAGATAGTCATAAAAAAGCAATAAGTGAATTTAATTCTATACAGAATAAATTAATTAAAAGTAGAGATTTTAAAGAAGGTTTAAAATCTTTTATAGAAAAAAGAGAGCCAAACTTTAAGAAGTAATTTAAACTTTACTCCTCTACTTAGTCTAGGAAATATTTGCTTTTAAGGTGTGCTTTAAATTATTCCGCCTAGTTTCCTAATAACTTTAGTAGATAGAGGTTGTAACTATTTATTAGTTTCTTCAAAATTTTTTTTATTCTGTTTTTCTATATTTTTTTTACTTTTATAATATATTATTAATATGTATTTTAAAAAATATCTTATTTTAATTGCTTTAATAGTTCACTTTTTAAATGTATCTGTAGCCAAAACTTGGGAAAGAACTGATATGGGATATGCAAATACGGAGGTTTTTAAAACTACAACTGAGTACCAATATGTTTTTTATAATAGTAAAAGTTTTTGGAATGATAATTTAGGCAATTATGGAAAGAATAAATGCAAAGGCTTGGCTAAAATAAACAAGAATAATTTTTTTGATGGAGGAGAAGTATTTTGTGAGTCTATTGATCAAAATAATAATAAATTTATAATTTTGCTTTCTAGAGATAAGGGAGACTTTGACTCAGGGATCGGTTTTTTTGAATTTATCGACGGAAGTGGTCCATGGAAAAGATTAATTGGTAAAAAATGCAAGTATGCAATCCAGTATATTGATGACGGATTTATGAGAATTGATAAGTGTTAATGCTAATATATGATGTAAAAGTATAAGTTTTAGTAGAATTTTTTATTTATAAGTTTATAAGTAAAGTAATTAATATTTTAAATATTAAAAGGTGAGGTGGCTGAGTGGTCGAAAGCTCCGGTCTTGAAAACCGGCGAACGTGCAAGCGTTCCGTGGGTTCGAATCCCACCCTCACCGCCATTCTTCATATGACTTCCTAGACATTGAATAACTTGTTTAGACCAATTTAGGACCAGAGAGGTATTTGATGGCAGCTTTAGATAAACGTTCCAATGGACGTTGAAGAGTTCGTATCGGAAATAGAAGAGCCCCTACTCTTTCTAAAACCTTCACACGCAAAGAGCTGATGCAATGAAATGGGCTTCAGGACTTCACTTCTCTTTATTGATGAGCTCTAGTTTTGTTTCACGCATTTTCTAGAGCTAAAGTAATATAAAAAATTTCATAATTATTTTTTATAGCATTCTAAATTAATGGTGGAATGCATAAGAGATTTACTATGCACTAAGTAAAATTATTTTTTTAAATTAAATGTTCCTTGCCCTTCCCCAAATCCAGATTTATCAATCCATGTCATTTTTCCGGAAACACCTTCAAATCTACCTGTTCCATTTATAGCCTCTCCTTTGCATTTAGTAGGAACACTGCTACCATCACAAGCCCAAGTTAACACCCAAAAGTCTTCAGAATTCGCATCCTTCATTTTACATGCACCATTTCCACCAACTCCCATAGTAAAAATTCCAGTACATATATCGTTAGTAACTATCTCTTCACCACCTTCTAGTTTCATGACATTTGTCCCTACAAAGGCTCCGCTCATTTGAACAAAATCACCATTTGCAACTACAGTTTGCTTTGTCCAGTCGCCTCCATATTTCATTGTCATATTGTCTGCAAATACAACTTTAGTTAATAAAAAAATAATAGATATTAATTGAATAAATTTCATATATATGCTCCTTAAGATAATATATATATAGCATGAAGAATTTTTAAAAATATAGAAAGTAAAGTTACACTTATATATAGAGATTAAGAAGTCAGTGAAGTCAGCTGAGAGGTCGAAAGCTCCGGTCTTGAAAACTGATAAATAAAACACTTTATTCATTGCTAGATAAAAACTTATGCTGTTCTTCACTTATTTTACATTTTTCTAAAGTAAAACTTATATTATTTTTATAACTTGTCGCATAAGTACATTTTAATCCCTTTAATCTTTTCCATACACCAGTCCCTTCTATGTATTCATTAACTCCTACTCCTTGTTCAAAATTATCGGAAACTCTTTTAGTCATAGACCAATTTTTAAAATCATTTTTATCTGAACCTTCACACATTATTTCTAAATCTATTTTATTTAAATCATCAGTTTTAACTACGCCTCTACAAGTATTTGTTCCATAATTACCATAATTATCAGTCCAAGTTCCTTCTCCTTCATAAATTGAAAACTTATTTCCATCAGGTAAAGCATAGGTTTTAAGTGTAACTTTTAAGTGAGAGTTTGATATAAGTTCATAAGAATTTGCAGTTTTTGTAAATATAATTATCAATGCTAAAATTTTTACTAACTTGCTCATACACACATATTATAAAAAAAAGATTAAATGTAAATTATTAATTAAAATCTAGAATATTTATAAAAGAATATAATAAAATAATAATAGAATAATCTTTGTTGTCTAAAAAGACTCCTCGTTAAAATATTTCAGTAATGAGAGGTTTCCTAGCTTATAGAATGATTCATATTAGCGTTTTAAGAGTCGTGGGATTCATATAAATATATTTTAGGTACATTGATACCAAATAAGCTTTAACGACTCTGTATGATTCTTATATGGAATCTTTTGATATCAATAAAGACACTGTTTGTTGAATTAAATTATATAACTTTACTTGTCATATATTATTAATATTTTTATATTAAGATTTATTTTTAATTAAAATAGGAAGTATCTATGAAATTTATATTCTCATTTACAATATTATTCTTTGTTTTTATTTTTAATGCTTTTTGTGAAGAAGGTTCATATGAATATTCAAATGTTGGGTCTCATAATTTGGCAAAAGTTAACACATTAGATGGAAGCGTTACTGGTGGCAAACTTGAAGGAATATCCATAGTAATGAAGAGTAAAGGAAATTTATATCAAGTTGGTCAAAATTCTGAAACTACTTGCATAATTCTTAGTAAAAAAGAAAGCAAAAGTAAAAACTCTGCACTTGAAGCATTTTGCGAGTCTACAGATTTAGAAACAGGAGATAAAACCTTTGCTTATAATATTAGAAAAGATGGAACAGCAGATACTGGTAGTAAGGGAAGAGGCAAACAAACTATAATAGGTGGTACTGGAAAATATAAAGGTATAAGTGGCGAATGCAATTATACTGTTAAATATTTACCAAATAATAAATTAGCTACTGTAGGCACTTGTGATTATAAAATTTAATTACTTAATATTCACGTATTTAACTTTAATAATTTTTTAAAAAGGAGCGATAATGAAAAAGTATTTTTTATATTCAATTTTCAGTATTATCATGTGTTTCAATATTCATGCTACTGATTTTGGTACTAAAGAAGAAGCAGAAAACATGCTAGAAAGAGCTGTAAATATACTCAAGTTAGACAAATCTCTAGCCTTAGAGTTATTTGCTGAAGGGGAAGGTGGCTTTATATATAAGGATTTATATACTCTTTGTTATCACATTTCCTCAGGAACTATGTACAGTCATCCTACTTTAACTGGACTAAGTAGAGAAAAAAGTGTTTCAGAAGGAGTTAATATAGCAGATTTAATTGTTAAAAATGCTTCTGAAGGAAAAGTAAGTTCAGTTAATGTTAAGGTGCCAAGATTTACTACTGGCGACACGAAAATATTTGATAAAACTCTATTAGTTACTAAAGTAGAAGATTTAGCTTGTGCAGTAGGTTTTTATAAGAAATAAAATTGTTTTAAATTGTTTAAATAAGTTATAAGGCATATACTTAACTAGTAAATTATACTGAGTGGTCGAAAGCTCCGGTCTTGAAAACCGGCGAACGTGCAAGCGTCTTGAGGATTAAGTCCAAACCTAATCGCCACTAATATAAAACTTTCTAGTATAATTCATAAAATCTTATAAACTTTTACTCATGAAATACTATATCCCAATAATTATATTTGTTTTATTTAATTACTCTAAAGCCTTTACTAAACAACTTTATTTAGAAACTACTGCAACAGGAACTTATGTAACTTTCAAAAGTATAAAAATGAATAATGGTACCAAAATAATTCATTATGAAAATGATATGGCTTGGACTGATAATTTCGGAAATTATGGCAGTGGATTTTGTTATGGCTCTTTTATTTCTAAAAATGATGTTTATACGAAGTTTGACTTGTATTGTGAAAATAAAAATCAAAATGGAGATGTGTTATGGAGTTTTTACACAAGGCCTAATACAGAATATGATGCAGGAACCGGCGAGGCTTTTTATATTGACGGTAATGGTGATTACTTAAATTTAATAGGAACAAAATGCATTTTCTCGACCAAATATTTTGAGAAGAAAATATTTTCAAAAACTAAATGTAAAATCTCTAATAAACAAAAAGAATTTTTAAGTAAAATGTCTAAATAGACTCTTCTTTAAAATATTTCAGTAATAAAGAGTTTCCTTGCTTATAGAATGATTCATATTAGCATTTAAAGGGTCGTATGATTCATGTAAATCAATTTTAGGTACATGAGTATCCTATGTAACTAACTCTGTTATTTTAAAGTAGCAGAATAAAAAGTAAATAATTGTATATTAAATTTAAACTGAAATAATAATTTAAAAACCATAACTAGCAAATAGTATATTTTATGTGTACTATATTTTTATATTAATTTAATGAATTAATTAAAAAACTAATAATGTTTAACTTAGAAAAATCTTCAAATTTTTATTGGTCAAATTATTTAAAAGACTTAAACGTTGATAGAACACCGGATATTTTAAAACCTAAGAATAGAATTGAGGCGTATGGAATACAAAATAATTTTTTTAAGTATACTACTTATAATTTATTTGGTTGGAAAATAGCAGCAACAAGTTCTAATGGTCAAAAACATATAGGTGTTACTCAGCCTTTAGCAGGGAGAATATTTAAAGAAAAAGTCTATAAAAATAAAAGTGAAATCAGTTTAGGTAATAATAAAATGGCTGTAGCAGAACCTGAATTTGCATTTAAAATTAATAAAGATATTTATCCTAGGAAGAAAACATATTCAAATAATGAAGTATTAAGTTTTATTGATGATTTATACCCTGCAATAGAACTTCCAAATTCTAGGTTTACTAAATATGAAATTCAAGGAGAAGAGCAATTAATAGCAGATAATGCATGTGCTCATCTTTTTATAATAGGTAATAAATTTAATGGGTTATGGAAGGATTTAGATTTAAAAAATCATTTAGTGACTATATCTAATCAAAATGGAAAAAATTATACTGGTACTGGGAGCAATGTTTTAGGAAACCCAATTATTGGACTTACTTGGCTTGTGAATGAATTGTCTAAATACAATATCACTATAAATAAAGAATTGATTATATCGACTGGAACATGTAGTAAGCCTTTTCCTATAAATAAAAATGACTTCATTACTGCTGATTTTGGTGTCTTAGGGAAAGTAGAAGTATTTATAAAATAATCTTGACCCTTAAAATACATTTAATATTTTTTTAAAATTAAACAACTGATAGTTATGTTTTGTAGACATTTGAGATGACACCTCATCTTTAATTCGTCATACATATGCCTAATAGATATCTTGGACCAATTTAGGAATATTCATATATATTATTGTTGGAGGCAAATATAGAATCGCACTTTAGCTAGCTAGTAAGGTGTGTTATAATCGAGTTTAATTATTTAAAACTTGGAGGTTTAATGCAATTTTTATTTATTACACTTTTTTTTACAATAATTACAAATGCATACGCAATTAGTTGGACAAAAGAGTTTAATGGCACTAGCTCAAGTGAAAAAATAAACCTATCTGATGGCAGAACGGTATCTCATTATAAAAATAGCGGTAATTGGAAAGATAGTTTTGGAAACTATGGAACACAAAAATGCTACGGTACTATCCTAATCAATTCTAGAAAAAAAATTAAAGACTGGAAACTATTTTGCGAAGGTATGGACCAAGATAGAAATAACTTTGTTTTGGAATATTTTAGAAATTCCGATATGGAAGCCGGAACAGGTTCATATGTTTTTATTGATGGAACTGGTAAATGGAAAAAATTAATAGGTACTAAATGTAATTATGCTATTAGTTACTTGGATAATGCCATGTTTAACTTTGATAAATGTGAAAGCAAAAATTAATATTTAATTTGGTTAAATTTAGATATATTTAAAATATGAAAGGTTTTACATTAGTTAAATTACTAATAGTGGTTGCGATACTTGGAGTATTAGTAGCAGTTGGTATTGTTAGTTTTGGAGACTTTTTAGGAAATTCTAAAGCTATGGCTAAGGTATTAGTTGAATAAGGTATAGATAATTAGTACAGTTAGTAAGATTATATGATGAGTAAAATAAGAACTACAAATGGTAGAGGGAAAATTTATGATAGTATTTTAGATACTATAGGAAATACACCTGTAATTAAAATCAATAATCTTTCAACTAATGATTGTAGAATGTATGTTAAAGCTGAGTACTTTAATCCTGCATCCTCAGTAAAAGACAGATTAGCAGTAAATATTATAGAAGAAGCAGAAATAGAAGGTCATTTATCAAAAGGACAAACAGTTGTTGAAGCAACTTCAGGAAATACAGGAATAGGTCTTGCAATGGTTTGTGCACAAAAAGGTTATCCACTAGTTATAACAATGGCAGAGAGTTTTTCAATAGAAAGAAGAAAGCTTATGAGAATGCTAGGAGCAAAAGTTGTATTAACTCCTAAAGAGGAGAAAGGTATTGGTATGTATAAAAAAGCAGTAGAATTAGCTAATGCAAATAATTGGTTTTTAGCAAGCCAATTTGAAACAAAGGCAAATGTTCGTATTCATACTTCTACTACTGCTAGAGAAATTATAAATGATTTTAAAGATATAAAGTTAGACTACTTTGTTACGGGTTATGGTACTGGGGGCACTCTAACAGGAGTTGCAAAAGAATTAAAAAAATATAGCCCTGAGACCAAAATAATTTTAACTGAACCTGAAAACGCTAATTTAGTTTCGTCTCAGATAAAACAATTAAGAAATAACTATGGTCAACCAAAAAATTCTCATCAAGCATGGAACCCTCACCTTATTCAAGGATGGACACCTGATTTTATTCCTCTTATTTTACAGGAAGCAATAGATAATCAATTATTTAATGAAATAATACCTGTTTCAGGTGAAGAGGGAATTAAATATTCAAAGATGTTAGCGCAAAAAGAAGGAATATTTACTGGAATTTCTGGTGGTTCTACCTTTGCAGTAGCTCAAAAAGTTGCAGAAAAAGCTAAAAATGATTCTTCAATATTAGTGATGCTTCCAGATACCGGAGAAAGATATTTAAGTACTATGTTATTTGATGGTATAGACTCAGACATGAATAAAGAAGAGATGGAGTTAATGCTTTCTACACCTGGCTTTCATGTCAAATAGAAATTTAATTTGAAAAATACGATATTAACTCTCTTTATGCTCCATCATGTACAAATAACATCATAATAAAATTATGTCCTAAATTAATACTTTGATAACAATTAATCATATACTCATATCCATTAAACTATAATCTTTTATATCTTTTCTAGCTTTTTCGTTCCAAATATATTTATTTTTTTCATTACTAAGGGGTTTATATATATAAGGGGTTTCATTAGGATATTTTTGACTTCTAGCACTTATTGCATATTGAATTAATCTTGATCTTTTAATTACATGTTTTTTATCATAAACCTTAGGTTTTCCATGAAGTCCGCCACCTAAAACATTTAGCACAGAAGATCTTTTATGAAAGCCATAATTAATAGTCACTCTTCTTTCAAGACTAGTGTTTGCAAAAGAGCAATGTAATACCTGTCTATTTGTAATGGCAACATCACCTGGATCACATACTATTGGAACAGCATCGGGCAACCTCTCTGTTCCAGCCTCATAAACTCTTTTTTTTATATCTATTTTGCCTAACTTGTGAGTGCCAGGAACTACCCATACACCATTACCAGGAGTACTTTTATACAACTGAGCCATGAAATTAAAACCATGAATATGTTGATCCCAATTAGAGTTATTCCAGTGCGTAGTCCCATCTTGATGCCATGCAACAGAGGCTCCTAGTTCAGGTTCTTTAATAAAATATCCTTCTGTAAATGGAACAAAATCAATACCATTAATGTTTTCTGCTACCTTTAAGAGTAATGGATGGGCATAAGCAATCATAAAAGTGTCAGAGAATTGAAGAAATCCTTGAGTTAAATAAATTATTTCCTTAGGAGAATTTAAATTAGGTCTAGGTTCAATCATTTTTACCGGATGTCTGCCATTAGCAAGTTCAGTTCCTCCAAAAGGATCCGCTAAAGGTTTGGACCAGTATAAAATATTTGCCTTACAATCAACAGTTATTGCAGCCCTACCTTTTGAATCTATTCTAGAGGTACTGCTAATAGGAAGCTTTTTTAATATATTAAGATAGTCATTTTTACAATCATTCAATTCTACTTTAGAAAAAACATTTTTAAAAATATAAAATCCATTTTTTTCATATGAATCTATAATATTTTTATCAAGACTTCCATCATCATTGAATTTAATTGGACCGCGATTATTTAATTTATATGCGAGCTCTTTCCCAGCCATGAGATAATTATGCATTTCAACTTTTTCAGAACCATATGAAAACATATTATTATAATAACAAATTAAATTAATAATAATAGATATATAGAACCACTAAAGGAAAAAGACTTTTTTTTGACGAGGAGTTACGGCTAGCTATTAGGTCTTTTTGTTTCTTCCAAAAACAAATACCTTATTTTAGAATCTATATAGTTATTCAATTGTTTAGCCTAGTTATGCAGGGTTAAACAAAGTCATTGAAGTCTGTTGAGTAGTCGAAAGCTCCGGTCTTGAAAACCGGCGAACGTGCAAGCGTTCCGTGGGTTCGAATCCCACCCTCACCAATAGTCTTAAAAGAGCTTCCTGTAAATATTAATGGATTTTAGGCGTTCCTACTTTAAAGTATAAGTTATTTACTATATGAAATATTTTTATTATCATATTTGTTATGTTTAGTTAGTATATTAGATAAAATGTATAATCATGAATTTTCTAAAAGATAGTTTTAATAAAAAAGTTGAATTTATTATAGATGACAGTGAGAATGGCGAGATATTACTTTTTTTACCTGGCTCTTTTAGCACGCCTCAGGCATGGAAACCAATAAATAAATTTTTAAAAAATAAATATGTAAAGATTTTTACTAGTATGAGAGGTTATGGTTTAACAGATGAGACAAGGAGCTTAGAAGATTATTCCCTAAAACATCAGATAGAAATAGTAAGAGTAATTTCTAAAGAATTAAACAAAGATTTTCACATTATTGGCCATTCTATGGGAGCATTAATAGGCTTAGCCAGTTTATTTACAAATGAATTTCCTATAAAAAGCATAGTATGTTTTGATGCTAACCCAATATGGTTGATTGATAAAAAAGAATACAGTGGAATTCTTAACTCTACTATAGAAATTGCAAAGAAATTTAAGATTGCATATGATGCTGGGAAAAAAGATGCTTCGAAAATAATTATTGATTTTTATGGTGGTAGAAAAACTTTTGAAAAATTTCCTGAAAAAGTTAAACAATATTGTAATAAAACCTCAAAAAGTAATGTTTTAGATTGGATGATGACAATCAATAATGATTTTCCTAAATTTAATCAAGAAACTCAAAATCATGCCATAAAGAATACTAACGCAAAATTTATTATTGGAAACCAAACAAATGACTTAGTTAAGTCTTGTAATAAAGAATTAATGAAACTTTTTTATAGAAGTAAACTTGAAAAAATTGACAAAGCTAGTCATTTTTTAATTTCAACTCATCCAAATCAATGTGCAAAAATAATAGATAATTTTTTTACTCGAGCTATTTAAAAAAATATAAATGAAGAAATCTAACTTTTTATTCATTTTCAAATGCTTAATATTTTTATATTTTTGTTGCGTCTTTTTGTTTCTTGCAAAAACAGATACCTTATTTTAGAATCTAAATAGTTATTCAATCGTTTAGCCTGATTATTAGGGCTAGAGAAGAACTGTGAAGTCTGCTGAGTAGTCGAAAGCTCTGGTCTTGAAAACCAATACATTGGTTAATATTTAGAGTAATTATTTTGTAAACTTTTAATAACGAATTTACTCATTGAAATAATATCTTTTTTTTTCATATCTACTTTTTTAACAACATTAAAAATAGTTTGTTGTAAAAAAAGATAATTAGCTGCAGCTCTAATGTCTTTATCTTCAATATTAGTATTATTTTTAATGCAGTTAATCCAACTATTAATAAACTTGTTTTCAATACTTACAATTATTCTTTTTGTTTGCTGACCTAAATCATTCTTTTCAAGTCTATTTATACTAAAAAAACAAGTTTTATGTTTTCCTGTTGCTATTCCTTCGTATAAATTTTTTAGTAATTCAAAAATATTATTACTTTTTTCAATATGTTCTCTCCAAATCTTTCCATATAATTCATCCCAACGACTTAAAGTAGCAGATTTAAGACCGTCTTCACTTTTAAATAAATTATACATTCTAGTTTTAGAAATATTAGATTTCTTTACTATATTGTTAAAAGAAATTCCGTTTATTCCAAACTTCCAATATGTTGCTAAACTAATATCTATTATACTATCTTTGTCTATTTTTCTTTTTTTATAATTAGTCATATATTAGTCATATAATTGTTTAAAAATATTATAGTATTTAAAAAAAAAAACCAACCGGTTTTTTTTATTGATTAATCTTTTCAAATCCTTCATATTAAAAGACTAACTGGTTTTTTATAAATCTAATAAATAGGAGAAAGTTATGAAAATATTAATAAAATTATTTCTTACAATTACTTTTATGGCCATGCTAAAGTTATCTTTAGCTGATAATCATAAAAGTCCTAAGGCGCCTACACTTGAATTTGTAGGAACAATGAAAGCTTATTTAGAATTTGCACCTATTTCTAAAGATAAATCTTTGGTTACAGTAACTAGAGGAGAAATCAAAACTGTAGATGGTGGTACAGGAGAAATTGTTGCACCTTGTGCAGATTGGTTATATGTCAACCCTACGGGTGTTTTTGAACAAATGGTATTGTGTACTGCTAAAATGGATGACGGTAGCTTGATGGTAGCTAAATACGAAGGAAAAGTAAAATTAAATGAAAAAGGCCAAGAAAAAATGGCCTCAGGACAAATTATAAATAATAATGATGCTATTTGGATTACAACACCACAATTTCAAACTACTAGTGAAAAATATTCTTGGATGAATGACTATATGTTTGTTGGTAGAGTTATGGAGCTTCAAATGCCCAATGAAAATGGCAAAGAACCCTATGTAAAGTATGCCTGGTTTAAAGTAATAAATTAAAAATACTATTAAAAATATTGTTGAGATTTTTAAATAAATTACAACAATATTTTTAATATTTAATTGAAACCCTAATTTAAATATAGCTTCTTTGTTACTTGTAAAAATAGAAACCTTACTTTAAAATTTAAATAGTTATTCAATCGTTTAGCCTAGTTATTAGTGATATAGAAGTACTGTGAAGCATGCTGAGTGGTCGAAAGCTCCGGTCTTGAAAACCTAAGTTGGTAAAACCATTTCTATTTAATTAAGATGCTTCTCTATATCGTGAATATTTTTAGCTTTAAATTTAGGACTATTTTCACTACTTTCACTACATCCAAATAAAAGAAATATTAACAATAATTTTATAGTCCCTTCTATAACTAACTCTGTTTTCAAAAGCTGATAATTTATTTATTTTATTCTTGTCTCTTCATTTTTATCACGACTGGATATTTTTCATAAATCTAAGTTAAAGTAGTTAAAAAAATAGTTTGTAACCAAAATAAAAAATATAGTAGCTGTAATACTAATAAAAAAAGTATAGAAAAAGCCTAGTTTACCTATTAAAAGGGGGAAAAATATAAAAATAGGCAATGAAGGTAATATAAATATAGCAGTTGTTTTGATATATGAAGCAATATCATTGTTTGGCATTTTCTCATAATAGAGCCAAAGAATTATTAATATAGTGGTGATAGGCATTGCAGTTATGATTGCTGCCAACTTTATATTGAACTTAGCAATTTCAGAAACTAAGACAACAATGGCTCCTGTAATCAATATTTTATAAATGTATAAAGACATATTGTAGCAAAAATATATTCTTCCTATATCAATAGCAACTCTAAATTACATTTTTAATAAAGTATATAGTCCAAACATATTACATAACAGTTAGTTGCCTCATTATCATTTATATAATAAAAAACAGCAGGTATTTTCTTATTGGAGTATTGTTTTATTAATTATGTAATGATGAGTTTTCTGTCAATGAATACCTTAAACGATTACATAGCCTGATAAAATAATCATACATGGTTCTGATAATTAGCCTAGACACCTACATTTTTTTAACGAGAAGTAAAGGGATATTGGGTCTTTTTGTTTCTTGCAAAAACAGATACCTTATTTTAGAATCTAAATAGTTATTCAATTGTTTAGCCTAGTTATCTGGTGTTAAACAAAGTCAGTGAAGTCTGCTGAGTGGTCGAAAGCTCCGGTCTTGAAAACCGGTGAACGTGATTTAATGTTTCAAAATTACTAAACCACGTTCAAGAATATAATGTTAATTATTTAGTGTATTTTAAAGTAAATTCAAAATTTGAATAACCTGTTTCAGGATTAAATTCACCTTTATTTAAACCGTATCCAGAAATATTTTCATATATTCCAGTACCACCTGTAATGTTTGAAAAACCAACATTTGTAAAATTTTTTGTTCCTCCAGGGTTTTGACTTGTTCCTTCAAAAGTCAAAAATATTTTACTACCATCACTATATATCTGCGTAACATGGCCTTTAACTGGACCACTTTTATTTATATAATCACTATAGCCCCAATTAAATTCTTTAACCAAGGATACTCCTTCGCAATTCTTTTTTTTATTCTTGTAAGTATTTTCTATAGAAAATATTCGTACAGCATGCCCTTCTCTATCTGTATTAATACTGAACTGTTTGGTATACTTACTCTCCTCTGGCTTTGCAGTATAAGAATATGTACACTCATCTGCCTTCAATGAACTAATTAAAAGTATAAATGTGTATATTGTTATAAGTAGTATTTTCATATTTCCTCCTTTTTAATTATTGTGAAATCCAACTGCACATATTTGGTCACCTACTTTGGTAACTAATGCTGTTTTTTCATATTCTTTGTCTTCTTTTTTTATAGTATCTTTGGGATAGGTAATTTTAAAAGTTACTTTATTTATTTTACCTACCTGTGCTACTTGCAAAAACTCTTTACCTACATTTTTTCCATCAGTGTCAATAAATGTAAGTAAATCAAACCCTACATTAAAAGGATGACCAGTAAGTATACCGCTATCATCTGCACAGAATGGATATAAGTCTTTAAAATTAAACCCACCTGTTCTTTCAGTAAAAATATTTAATGCATAAATTTTATTATAATTTACTAAATTTACTGCTCTTTCTAACATATTTGTAGCTTCTTTCTCAGTACCAAAATCTTTAGAAAGTGATTTAGATATCAAAGAAATTAAAAGCCATGAAATAAAAAAAACTTTTATGTAATTCATATGAACCTCCTTATTTAGCTTATACTTTTTGCTTTTTAAAAATATACCAACTAAATTGGTATAAAAATTATTAACTCTATTCTATAAGCAGTACTTTTTTGACGGAGGGTTAAGGCTTGATATTGAGTACAGATACCTGATTTTAAAATAATAAAAGTTAAAATTTACTTTGATAAGTTACTTAATATTTTTTTTTGATTTTCTGTAATCTCACACTTCTGAATCCAAAAATAATAATCTTCTAAAAACTTTATTGCATAAGTGCATTTCATTCCTATCAACTCTTTTAAAGAACCAGTGGCTCCAATAATTTCATTTTCACCTACCCCAGAATTTTGTTCCTGCTTATTTCGAACTCCTCTTGTATAAAAAACTTCTTTATTTTGAAAAGTGTACTTTCCAAATCCCTCTAGTCTCATAACATCACTTTTATTCAATAGAACAGTTGTATTGCTTTTAGAATAGCCATAGTTGCCTAAATTATCGGTAAATGTTCCATCTAAAACAAAGTTAACAAATTTTTCCTCTTCAGTTATGTCAAAAGAGGTAATTATTGTTCTTTTACCACTAATCGTTCGTGTATATTCAAAGTTATAAGCTTGAAATGTTATGAGAAAATAAAATATTATAAGAATATATTTCATAAACTAATTATATCTAGAAGACTAAATACCTCAACCGTTAGATTATTAATTTTAATGTGATGTCTATTTAGACATTTTGAAATTTAGTAGTTCTGTGAGGTGCTGAGGGGTCAAGAGCTCCGGTCTTGAAAACCGGCGAACGTGCAAGCGTTCCGTGGGTTCGAATCCCAACCTCACCGCTATTCAGAGAGATGCTTCCTAGAAATATTGTTCCTATAATTCCTTAAAAAGGATATATATTATTTATTAATAATATTAAAATTATTATATAAATATTATTGTTTAATTAACTAAAGGATGCAAATTGACAGAATTTACTAAAGGTTTATTAGAAACCAGCAAAGATTTTCTAAAAGACTCTAAAGGTTCCTTTGTAAGAACATTAATATATACTATTGGTCATTTCATAATAGCCATTACTTGCTTAATGTTAATAGCCGATGTCTCATTTTTAATAGCCTTAACAGATGCTATAATAGAACCACTGGCAAACTCTATATGGTACTTTATTCTTGATAAATGGTGGACGAGAAAAAATAAAAGTCAGTAAGTCTGCTGAGTGGTCGAAAACTCCGGTCTTGAAAACCCTGCATTAGATTTTATTTCCTCTAGATTTATCTTGATATTTTTTATCTAAACTTTCCTGAACTTTATCTCTTATATTTTTCATACTTTGGGTCAAGCTCATACAAATATGATTTTTTATCAACTTCATCCTCATTATTCTTGACTAAAACTTCTAATGGATATTCCTCATTCATGATTAAAGAATATATTTCTAGCTATATAGTACAACAAATAGTTCACCTTGATGATGACACCTCATCTTTAATTCATCATATACATATCTTATAGACATCTTGAATTATTACAGGACCAATAAATTTTTTTAACGGAGTTGATGCTAGTAATTGGGTTGTTTTGTTTCTTGCAAAAACAAATTCCTTATTTTACTTTATATTAAATATTAATAATGTAAATTAACATAAATAGACATGAATACTTTATGAAAAATAATTTGATACAATTAAATTTACAAGATAATTTGGCAATTATTTTTATGAATAACCCACCAAATAATTTGATAAATAATCAATTTTTGGATTCTTTGCAAAAAAATATTTATGATGCTGAGAAGAAAGGAGCAAGGGCATTGTTAATAACAAGCAAGATTAAACATTTTTGCGCAGGAGCAGATCCAGATTTTTTTTTAAAGAAATCTTCTAAAAAGAAAAATGATCCTATGAAGTTAATACGCATAATAGAAAGTGTTAAAATACCGACTGTAGCAGCCATCAAAGGAGCAGCTTTAGGAGGTGGTTTTGAATTAGCTTTGGGATGTGATTTTATAATTGCAGCAGATACTTCTCGTATAGGATTAGTAGAAACGTCAGTAGGACTTATACCACTTTCTGGTGGGGTTCAGAGACTAATCAACAGGGTAGGATCAGCAAGAACAAAAGAAATTGCAATGTTCGGCAGAAGATATGACGCGAGAACGCTAGAAAATTGGGGCGCTATAAATATGGTAGTTCCAGAACTAAATCTTTTAGATGCTTCTATAGCATTTTCAAAACAATTGTCTAATGGTCCAACTAATGCACTAAAGGAAATAAAAAAAATAGCTGATAATACAGTTATGTACGGTATTAAAAAAGCTGATACAGAGGCAGAAAAGTCAATTAAAAATGTTCTAAAATCACCCGATGCTAAAATAGGAATAAATTTCTTAGCAGGTAAAGAGAAAAAAATAAATTTTAAAGGATAGTTGAATGTCTGGACCACTTAAAGGGATAAAAGTTGTAGACTTTACAAGAGTTTTAGCAGGACCACATTTTACAAAGATTTTGTGTGATATGGGAGCAGAGGTAATTAAAATTGAACATCCAGAAAATGGTGATTTATCAAGATTAGGTCCGCCTATTACTAAAAACTTTTCACATTATTATGTTCAACAAAATGTAGGAAAAAAATGTATTTCTTTAGATTTAAATAAAAAAGAAGGAAGAGTTATAGTTGAACAATTGATAAAGAAAGCAGATATAGTTGCTGAAAATTTTAGACCGGGTACTTTAGCTGCATTTAAATTAGATTATGACAGCATAAAAGACTTAAATAAAAAATTAGTGTATGTTTCTATAAGTGGCTATGGACAAGATGGACCTATGAGAGGAAAAGCTGCTTTCGCTCCTACAGTTCATGCAGAATGTGGAACTGCTTTTGCAAAGTTTAAACATGAAAATATAAAATTGACTGATTTTGAAGCTATGCAGAGTGATTTTTCACATGCAGACGTATATACAGGTTTAGAAGCTTCTATTTCCTGTCTCGCAGCTTTAAATAATGCGCAAAAAACAGGAATAGGACAGCATATTGATATTAGTCTAGCAGCTACGATGATTGCAGTTAATGAAAGAGCACATGCAGAACTATCTGGAGATAACGATAAAGGAGGTGAGCCATTTGCTTTATCTGCTCCTATATCTCCTTATTTAAGATTAAATTCCGGAGAAATAGTAGTTATTGCTGCAAGTCCTATTTTAAGTTTTGTATTTTTTCGATATGCAAGAATGATGAGAAGATTAGATTTGATTGATAATCCAAAATATAAAACCGCCAAATTAAGAAGACAAAATTATAAAGACTTAATGAAAGAAGTTAATGATTGGGTATCTACTTTTAGAAATGCAGAAGATTTGGAAGCACAAGTAGGTGAAGCAGGATTAGCTATAGGAAAATTAAGAAACATGAAAGAATTTGCTGAAGGTCCTTGGGGAGATTATTGGCAAATAATTAGAAAAATTAAAATCGATAAGGATAATATAATTAAAATACCTGGGCTACCTTGGAAGTTTTCTCGTACCAAATGTGAACCTCAAAATCACTTAGCAAACAGAGGTATGGACAATGAAAAAATATTAATTGACCTTGGTTATACAAAAAAAGATATAAAAAAATTGTACTTAAAAAATATATTATCAGAAGGAAATATTTAAAACTTGCAAGTGTTCCATGGGCTGGAATGCCATTCTCACTGCCATTTTTAATAGGATTTCCTAGATGATTTCTAAATACTTTAAATTAATATATAAATATTTACTCTATGTTTAAATATATTAGTTTAATTATTGAATGTTTTAAAATATAATAATTAAAATGAAAAATTTTTTATACTATTTATCTTCTTAAATTTATTTTTATTTAAAACTTTATATTCAGCTCAGCTTACCTTCGAAGTCGGAGGAAAATTTGAAGTGACTCACTTTAATCAAGTATCTCCTGATTATTCGTTTATGACTATTCAGAATAGTTGGACTATGACAACTAATACTCCTCATGTAGCTTATGGTACTTGTTCTGGAACTATAAAAACAAAATCAAAAGAACAAGTTTATGATTTAATGTGTAATGGTAAATATAAAGATTACCAGTTTTTTGCAGCTTTTGACTATAAAGCTACTGGAGATGTTTTAACAGCTGGAACATCAGAATTCTCATGGATATCTGGTACTGGTCCTTGGAGTGAGTTAGTAGGAGTTAAGTGCTTAGGAGCGTTAGTACAATTAGGTGAGGAACATTACATATGGAAGGGGAAGTGTAATGTATCTGAAAAAACATTTGAACGTTTCTCTAATTTCACAGAATGAATCATATTAGCGTTTTAAGTTCTTTGGCTTCTTATTAATCAATTTTAGGTACATCGGATACCAAATAAGCTTTAAAGAAACTGTTATATAGCATCATAAATTTATAGTTTAGAAAAATATATTTTTAAAAAATAAAATAGACTTTTATCAAATAAATTTAACCTCAGTAAGACTAGATTTTTCAAAGCTTAATCAAATATAACTATTTCAATTTTTTCTTTCTTGCTTTACTTCTTTAAATATAATATTTTTTTATTTGCTAGGAAAATAATAATAAATGGCTTGGGTGTATTATATAATAATTTGGTTAATAAGCTTTTGTATTCCAATTTTTTGTTTTCAGTGGTTTTTGTCAAATAGATATAACCTTGATGAAAATACATTTGATGCTAATCAAATACTTAGGTTCTTATCAATCTACATATTTACTATGGTATTTGCTACTTTAGTATGTATCTTCTTTGCCATTTTACTAGGATTAAAATAATAATACGAATATTTGCTTATAGAATAAATTCATATTAGCGTTTTAAGAGTCTCAGCATACATGTAAATGTATTTTAGGTACATTATATCTAATAGGCTTTAACAACTCTGTATGATACTAATATGGAATCTATTTATTACATTTATACTAGACTGTTTTTTATTAAAGAAGGCAATATTTAAGAAAAATAAAGACTGTGATGTTTCTAATTAATAGACTAGTAGAGACTATTAATTAAAAGTATGTCTAACTGAAAAGGCACCTCTGATTTCTCCTAAATTAAAACCAATTGCTTTATCATTAGGATAATTTATTTTTATTTGTTTTAGAACTTTTTTACTAACATTATCGCCATGACAATTTAAACATACTTCTTTTACAGGTATAGCCTTTATATAAGTAAATGTTTTTTCTTTATAATTAGTTATAGTTTGCTTAAATACTAAATCATTAAATTCAATACCAGATTGGAGTTTTTCTTCAAAACTCTTTAATATTAATTCTTCTTTCTTAGTAGGTTTGTTCGCGGGATTTCTATATTTTAAACTTATTCTCTTTATAGAAGTTTTTTCTGTGTTATTAAGCATTGTTAAGTCTTGAGCCTGAGAACTACATATTTTTATTGCTTCAACTATATTGCCATCTTTAAGAGCTGTTTGAAGTGTATTCTTTAAGTTTTTCATGGTTTTATTAATTATCTCAATTATTAATTCTTCTTGATAATTGCTATCAGTATCACTTTTAAGATGAAAAATGAAAAGAGATAATAAGATAATTAATATTTTCATAATACTTTTATTATATGTTTTTGCTAATATTCGACAACTAATAGTTGTTTGATAAAACATATAATCTTTGTTTATCAAATATGAGCTTTAATGATTCATATTAGCGTTCCAATTCAATTGGAGAGTTGGTATAAAGAATAGAAGAGCCCCTACTCTTTCTAAAACCTTCACATGTAGACCTGATGTAATAAAATGTTCTATAAATTCAGAGATATTAAGATATTAATTGAGCAAAAAGTAGTTAATTAAATACCATTTAATAATGTTTTTAATTTTTTACTTCCTTTACCACCAATGTCATAGCTTGCGATTTCCTCCTTATTAGAGGTATCGTTACCAACTATTATTAATCCAATCATTCCCATAATACTATGAGGTGAGCATACGTATAAATAAATACCGGGAATATTAAATTTAATGGAAACTTCTCTATTAATATATGATTTAGGAGGGATTTCAAAACTTTCAGGTCCAGCAACAAACTCAACATTATGTCCTCCATCTTTAGGTAACCATTTAACTGTATCTCCTACTTTTATATTTACTACATCTTGACTGTATACCATTCTTTCTCCATCTTCTCTTGTATTAAGCATATCTATAGTAATTTCAGCCGTACCCCCTGCATCAGAGTTAGAAATTTCTTCTTTTGTTTCGTTTTGATTATTCTTAGAACTATTATCACAGCCAGATATTAGTAGTCCTATAAAAAAAGTTAATATTAAATAATATTTATTAAACATTTATTTCTTTCCCCAAAAATAGAATTAAATAATATAAATCAAGCAATATACTATAACTGAGCAATAAATCAAACGTCTAATATTGAATATAAAATAATTTATATCAGCTTTTTAAGAGACGCGGATTCATGTAAATCATTTTAGGTATATATCCCTTCCAAATAAGCTTTAACGACTCTGTATAATTCTTATATAAGATTCATATACGGTATGGATGCTAGATTATTTTCAATCCTCTCTTTCTATCCAACTCCTATAAACAGATAAGGATAGAATGAATTAATTAAGTTATTATTTTCTTATGAAAATTACATACTCAATAATCTTGTATATATTTTGTATATAAATATAATCCTATAATATGAAGTCAATAGATAAATATCCATTATTAGTAAGCAGTGATTGGTTAGAAAAGAATCTTAATGCACCTCATCTTAGAATTTTTGATTGTACAGTTTGGTTAAAACCCCAAAATAATAAAATTTATAAAATTTTTTCAGGTAAATCTGATTATGATAAAGAACATATCCCTAACTCAGATTTTCTAGATGTATTAGAATTATCAGATAAACATTCTGAGTACGATTTTATGATGCCAGTTTTAGAAGTATTTTCGAACTTTATGTCTCTAAAAGGCGTAGGCCCGAAAACACATGTAATTTTATATAGCAGAGAAAATATGCAGTGGGCTACAAGAGTTTGGTGGATGTTAAAGTCAGTGAATTTTTTAAATGTTTCTATTTTAAATGGTGGCTTTGATAGGTGGAAGTTAGAAAATAAAGCAGTTTCTAAACTTCCTGTAACATATCCAAAGAATGACTTTAGAGGCAAAAATCAATCAGGTTTTTTCTGTAATAAAGAAGAAATATTAGATAATATTGATAATAAGAAAGTACTTATAATCAATGCTTTAAGAAAAACTCTTCATTTTGGTATAGAGAATATTAATTACGGCAGGCCAGGACACATAAAAAATAGTATTAATATTCCTGGTACTGAAATGATAGATAAAAAAACCTATTTATATAAATCAACTAAAGAGCTTAAAAAAATGTTTAACAAATATAATCTTTTTAATAAGGAAAAGGTAATTGCATACTGCGGTGGTGGTATTGCAGCTACAAATTTAGCGTTTGCTATTAAAATGACAGGTTTTAAAAATATTACTATTTATGATGCATCACTTAATGAGTGGGCAAAGGATAACAGATTACCTCTAGAAATTTAAAAAACCTTAGAAGCTTTTTTGTCTAATAGACTTCTAGTTAAGATAATTCCTAAAGGAAACTTTAAAGGCTTTGCAAATAAACCTAATAATTTAGTTTTTATAAGCAGTTAAAATTAATCTTATAGAATACCCATAAAATACTCCTAGCCACAATACACTATTAGCTTCCATTAAACCTTTAAAATCAAGGTTTGTATTTGCAAATTGTGTGCTCATACCTATGAGGCCAATTAAAAGAGCTAACCAACCTGCGTAAACTGCGCCATTTCCAAATTCAACAAGTTTATTTACTTTATTAGAAAAGGAATATGCGGTGGCAATAACTAACACAATAATTAAGGATGGAATATCAAAAAAAAGCATTGGCATATCAACTACTTTACCTACTTCAAAGCAAGCTCCCGCAAGCATTATAAATATTATAAAAGGGCTTATTATTTTTTTTATCATATATTACCTCCAAAAAATATTAAATTATAATAATAAAATAAATAAATGCAAATGATTCTATTATCATAAATTATATTATAGATTAGTTTATTTACTAATTTATATTTCATTTTGCCATTGAATATTTTTTTGCTAAGTGGTGGAAGTCTCCGGCCTTGATAGCCGGCAAAAATGCAAAATTTTCGTTGTTGAGAGTTCCACCCTTAGCACTATATCATAATTACTTTAAAATATTTATATTTAAAGTTAGAATTTTATTGTTTTTGTATGATTAAGATTTGGAAAAAATATCTTATAAACGCTTTAAAGTTATTTTTAGAAATATCTCTTAATACGAATTATTTTAAATTAAAAATAGTCTTATTCTTTATAGCAATAAATATTCTTTTTTACTGGGTTGCTATGATTGCAGCATTTCCAGAACTTATATTTGGTAATAATAGTTTAGAATATTTTTTACTGCAATTTCCTGTTGGTATACTAGGAGGTTTTTTTGATAGCCTATCTTTAATAATAACGATTTATATGATTAAAAGAGCAATTATTAGTTACTCAAGCTTTATGTATCTAGCCCATTTATCTGTTGATTTATTAATTGCTGCCATTGCTACTATGTGGGTACTATTTGTTTTTATTTTTTCAGGATGGCTAACCAGTTTTTTAATATTAAATCCAGAAAACTTAGTTTTACGGAAGGATACATATGAGGAAAGAGTACTTTCAGCAATTAATAATCCTACAGGGAAAAGTGAAATTAAAAATATTTTTTTTGGAATAGTTATGGGATTATCAGCTATGTTACCAACACTTTTTCATTTATACTTATTTTTAAAGTCTATTAAAACCTTTTTGAAAATAAAAAATTAATAAATCGGTATTCTAAACATTGAATAACTTATTTGAATCAATTAAGGACCAGAGAAATATTTAATGCAACCATTAATAAACATTCCTATGGATGTTAGAGTTCGTATAAGAAATTGAAGAGCCTTTAATCTTTTATAACCTCCAAGCGTAAAGCTATACTATGAAATGGGTAAAAGAAAGTGATGCATTAATTGCAAAGAAAACAATTTAATCAATGAGATAATTGATAAAGTTATTTAATTTTTGTTAGGGATATAATTTAATATACGTTCAAATGTTTTATCAGGAATATTACATACTCCCTTCCATATATAATGTTGGTCTTCTAATTCAATGTATGCTCCCATACATTTCTGACCTATTAGCTCTTCAAAAGGGCCTTTTGCAGATACTATTGTAAAACCTGACGTAGCTGCTCCAAGCTCACCTTTTGCTATATCATTAAAAGATGCATGCCAATAAGCGTCTTTGTTTTTTCCATGACACATGATGTCATTAACTTGATTACCGGATTTAAATTTAATTATACCAGAACAATCTCCCTGAAACACATGCGGTGTATTAGTAGTCATGGTCCAAAAATTTTGATAAGTTATAAATAAATTTTCTTTATCAACTTGATAAGTTCCATGATATTTATATGTTCCTCCAACATCCATAGTTAGTTGAGCAGTAAAGGAAATAGAAGATAAAACAATAAATAAAATTGATAGTAAATATTTCATAAATACTCCTTAGATAAATTTATCATATAAGAAAGTAAAATATTCTCAATAAGATTGTATATTTTATAAAGTCATCTCAACTTTGATACATCATGTGTATGTAAAATAGATGTCTTTGACAACTTTAGCATCACTTCATCTTTTAATTGGAAGTTAAGGCAAGATAATAGGTTATTCTATTTCTTTATAATTTTACAAAAAACAATTGATGAATTAAATTATAATTGAAAAAAGTAAATAATATTTTTGGAATTATAATGCTAACTATATATGGAAGAAAGTCATCTGCTAATGTTCAAAAAGTTCATTGGATTTGCCTAGAAGGAAATTTAGAATTCAAAGCAATTAATATTGGAGGAAAATATGGAGGACATAATTCTATGGAATTTAAACAGATTAATCCTAATAGCACTATTCCTGTCTTAAAAGATAATGATTTTATTATCTATGAATCAAATTCTATAATAAAATATATTTCTGATAAATTTAATATAATCAAATCTAATAATCAAAAAAATGTTGCTTTGAATAATCAATGGATTGATTGGGCAAGTTTAGTTTTTGGGCTACAATGTGCAACATATACAGCACATAATATGCTTCTTCCCATTGAACAAAGAAATCCAAGCATAGCATCTGAAACAAAAAAAAAAATTATTACAAGTTTTGAAATATTAAATAATCAACTTAATAAATATAATTTTATTCTAAATGACGAATTAAGTTTAGCTGATATCCCAATAGGCTGCTGGCTTCACAGGTGTGTTATTTTAGACTTAAAGTTTTCTGAGTTTAAATCATTGGATAGATGGTATAGAAAATTAAAGGAAAATAAGGCTTTTCAGATTGCTGTAATGTCAGCCCCTCTACCTCCAAACTAGATAAAATACTTTGTATTTTCTATATTAGCTTAATTAATCTATAAATTTTATTTAGTTAACTATTTATTACTTATTGTCCACAGATAATCTTCATATTTAACTAATTCTCTTTTGCCAGATAGCTAGATGAGTTATACTCCAGATATTAATTGAGGATAATTATGAAAACATGGGAAGTTAAAGATTTAGGTTTAGATAATTTAACTTTAACCGAAAAGAATATAAGATCTATTGCAGATGATGAAGTTCTTGTGGAAATGAAAGCCGCTTCCTTAAACTATCGAGATCTTATTATGATTGATGGAGGCTACGGTCCTATTGGTGGCAAACCACCTTTTATTCCTATTTCAGATGGTGCAGGAATGGTAAAAGAAGTTGGTAAAAGCATTAAAAACTTTAAGGTAAGTGATGTTGTTATCCCTCCATTTTTTAAGGGCTGGGATTCAGGAAACATGAAGGATAACACAGTATTTTTATCATTGGGAGGTAAAGAAGACGGAGTTATGCAAGAATTTATGATATTTAAAGAAAATAATTTAGTTCATGCTCCGAGAGATTGGAGTTGTATTGAGGCTGCTACTTTACCTTGTGCTGCATTAACAGCCTGGAGAACTATAGTTACAGAAGGAAAGGTTAATAAGGACTCTATAGTTTTAGTTCAAGGATTAGGTGGCGTTTCTATATTTGCAATACAAATTGCTAAATTATTTAATGCTGAAGTTATTGCTACTACTTCCAGTAAAGAAAGAATGACAAAAGCAAAAGAAATAGGTGCAGATTATGTTATAAACTATAATGAAGATATAGATTGGTCAAAAAAAGTTCAAGAAATTACTAATAAAAAAGGAGTTGATATTGTAGTTGAAGTTGGTGGAAGTAAAACTTTGGAAAAATCAATTAAATGTTCAAAAACTGGAGCTGTTATTGGTATAATTGGAGTTTTATCGGGTGGAGTTGCAGAATTACCTATTGGTAGAGTTATATATAAAGCTTCAAGACTCATTGGAATTTCATGTGGAAATAAAATGGAATTAATAAATATGATTGAGAAATTTAATTCTTCAAATGCTAGACCAATTATAGATACTATTTTCAAGTTTTCAGATTTACCAAAGGCATTGAAATATATGAGCAAAGGGACTCATTTAGGAAAAATTGCTATAGATTTCGAAGACTAATAATAAAATTTATTGGTTTATATGATACTAATAATTCTTATGTAAATATTATTTTAGTTATTCTTCTAGTTTGCACTTAATTTTAGAATGAGAAGCACCCTCATCAAATTCTACATAAGCCAAAGTACAATGAGTTCCTATTAATTTTTTCCAACTACCTGTTCCCCCAACAAAAACAACTTTTGTTAAAATTTCTTTTTCAGTACCTTTTGTAGTTTTATTATTTTTTAAAATAGCATGTGCAATATTCTCTCCCTCTCTAAATTCACATATTATATTAAATAAGGTTTCTTTATTATAAATTTCTGTAGTACCATCGCATTCTGTATTACCATAAATATTATTATTAGTTTTAAATACTCCATTACTACTGTAAATTCTAAAAAAATTATTTTCGTCTATGTCATATACTTTTACTTTTTCTTTTCCATAAACATCTATTATAAAGTCTGTTGCTAATAATAGATTACATATGGAAGCAAAAATAAAAAAAATTATGAAATATTTCATGTATTAAATATATATTTTTACACTATTATAACAACTGGTAATTAGAAGCCCTATTCAAGAATTTAAATAGTTATTCAATAATTTCTTACTTATAGAATGATTCATATTAGCGTTTTAAGAGTCGTGGAATTCATGTAAATCAATTTTGGTTACTATTGTACCAAATAAGCTTTAACGACTCTGTATAATTGTGATATGGAATATGTTTTTTATATACACACTAAACTATTTTTTATTAAATTTAGTTTCCTATACTTATGCTAACATAAAAATCATATTCGACTTCTATGAATAGATAATTGATAGGACTAGTTAATTAAGTTGAGGAATCTTGATAATGAGTTATAGTAAGTTGTGAAGATTTTTTACATCATAATAATTATTTTTTTTAATATAAGTAAAACATATTCTAAAAGTTACGAATTAGAATGGACAGGAGATATAGAATTTACAAAAAGTATAACATATCAAGATAAAAGTATTTTTAAAATTGTTCATCCCGCAGGTTATTGGAAAGATAGTGATGGTAACTTTGGAAATTTTAGCTGTATAGGATGGGTTAAAAATATAAAAGATAAAGAGAGTTTAGAAGTAAACTGTGAGGCACTAGATAATGAAAACGATAGATTTTGGGTTATATTAAACAGAAATTCTGAAATAGGCGCAGGTGTAGGTGTTTCTACTTATATTGATGCAACCGGCAAATATAAAAAGTTAATTAATAAAAAGTGTAAATATGCAATAAACTACTTCCAGACTGGCTTTTTTTACAAACAAGTATGTTAAGTACGTTTATTGATAAAACTAGCTAATCCAACATCCTATTATCTTTATACTAGTAACCCCTACTTCTCCTGTCTCACTATCGTATATTTCTTGTGGAACTTCAAATAGCTTCTCTATCTCACTAATTTTATGTGTAACTTTCACGTATTCTATTGCATCTACTTCATTATAAACACTGCAGTTTCTCTCTCCGTTAAAGTATGACAAGCCATTATCTACCTTTATTGTATCTTCAATTTCTTTGTTAAAGCTATGAAAGAATAGTTTATACTTAATTACATACTGCATATAATTTATACGAAATAAGACTAGAAAAGATTTAGTTAAATATTTGATAACAATACAAAGCAGACAAAGGCAAGCTACTGCTATGAAATACGCAAAAATGTGTTATTTATAATACATTATGAATAAAGATTTAAATAAAAAATTTATAACATTTGATTTGTTAAGTTTTAAAAGTGAAATTGAACTAGAGGCCTTCTTAAAATTTGATGAAGAAGCTATTAAGCAATTTTTTAATAAACTTAAAACAGTTGGTTGTATAAATGTTAAAATATCTAGAATTTGGAACAAGGGTGAAACTTATAAAGCCATGGTTGTCTTTATTTGGAAAGATGGAAAGCAAATAAAAGAAAGGAATATAATATTTAATAAGTTTGTGCGAGAAAATAAATTTTGGCGACAAGTAGTAGTTAAAAGTGAAATGTTTGAAGCTTTTCTAGTTCAAGAATTCAATTAATAAAACATTATCCCTGCCTAAAATAAAATGAGCCTATCTGACTACCCCACAGTAAAATAAAATGAGCCTATCTGACTACCCCACAGTATGTATTAAGTAGATTTGCTTAAAATATTTATTTTTCACTCTTTATATATAACTAATCTTACTTTATCCAGTAATTCTTGACCGCCATTACCAGGAACATCCGGATATTCAGCAAAGTTTTTATCCTTAAAAAACTCTGGAGCGTCTATGGCCCATTGGATATTAGCTTTAAACCTTAATTCTTTTCTAACACCATCTTTTAAACAAGTAATTCCTTTGCCAACATACTTATCTCCTCCAGCAGTGAAACACCACTCAGGTTGAATGCTTGCTTCTCTTGTAGGATGAAGTTTAAATAATACACTTTTGCCTTTATCTTTACCTTCTAGTATATCTAATGATGCCCAATAATCTTTATCAACCCAATTATCTTCTTGCAATTCAGTATCACCACCTTTTAGAAATATTACATAAATTGGATACATAGCAGCCTGAATTAACCTACCTCCCGCATCAGAGTTAATAATTACTTCTTTTGTTTCTTTTTGATTATTTTTAGAACTATTTTCACAGCCATATATTAGCAGTCCAATAAGAATAGTTAATAATAAGTGATATTTATTAAACATTTATTTCTCTCCCCAAAAATAGAATTTAATAAAATCTAAATTATAGTAGCATAATTAAGTAATAAATGAAACTTCTAATACTAAATATAGAATGTCTCATTATAGCGTTTTAATAGTATTGGATAGATGTAAATCAATTTTAGGTACAAAGCATACCAAATAAGCTAAATAAACTGATTGATATGATTAGTTAATTTAGACAATAGTTTTTTTCAGTTTATGATTTAACACCAAATTAATAATTATTAAATTTAATCTAGTAATCTTTACTTAAAAAAATAAATTAATTATAGTAGATAAATGAAATATATAGTTTTTTTACTGATACTGTTTTCGTTCAATTGTTTTTCAGAAAAAAATAACGAGTTCACAGTAGACATAACCTTTATTACTGATGCTGGCAACCAGGATATAATGAATTTTGGAGATAAACTTACTTATAGAAACACAAAAGCAACAGGTAGCTGGAAAGACAGTTTAGGAGATTATGGCATTATAAAGTGCCTTGGAAACTATTTATCATCTGAAAAATTAGGAACAAATTTGAACTTGTATTGTCAAGGCTCTAATAAAGATGAGGATATATTTTGGCTAACTATGAAAAGAAATTCAAAAGATTATGATGGTGGTATTGGTAAATCTGAATATATATATGGTGATGGAAAGTTTAAAAACTTAATAAATACAAAGTGCATATATGCAGTAGAAATATCAAATGAATTTTCTATACTTAAACAAAAATGTAAAATAAATAATAAAAAGAGGAAAAAATGAATTTATATGTAGTTATGGGTAAATATTCTCAGGATTATGTTTCTGGATTAATTTATAAACCGCAAGATAGGAAAAAAGCTTCTTTGGCTATGATGAAAAAAGCTGGAGTTGAATGGGCTGAAGGTAATAGTTATGTTCATATTAATCATCCTAACTTTGACTTTATAGGTACAGTATATAGTAAGGATGAAAATGCTATGAAAGCTAGCACGGATATGATGAGAGCAACCGGCAACTTTCAGGATATAAATTTTTTTAAAGCGTGGCTACCAGAAGATTATATTGAAATATCTAAAAAAGCCTCTGAATTAGTCGGTTCTTTTTCTGCACCATCTGAGTATAAAGAGGAATAAAAATGTATTGTAGGATCATAAATTTTACTTTGCTTGCTCCTTCTTTATGGGTCATGATAAATCAGTTTAAAAGTCAAAATAATAATCTAACTATAGTAAAGTTAGGTGATAATAAGGGTGTTATCATTGAAACTTTTGAAAATGCATCTAAAGCTGGAAAAAATACTACTGTATTAGTAGCTTTGCAATCTTTAAAATCACAAGCAATGGCAAAAGTCTTGGTTGAAGAAGGTTCAAAATTAGATTAGATGTAGCATAAGTAATAAAACTCCTAATCCTTTACTTTCATTAATTGTTTTTCTGATGCACCTGAAATATTACACTTTGTACTAGTAAAAGACGTGCTTTTAAAAAAGTTAATTCCATAAATACATTTAGTACCTATCAATTCATTAAGACTTTTATGAGTAGAACTTATTATTAATATACCGGTGCCTTGCTCAAACTCCTCACTAGTTCTTGAACCCTGAGCATATATTACAGTTTCATTCTGGTAGGTTATTTCAGCACTAACAAAATGCTGTTTAATTTTGCTATTTTTTAATTCAACGCTAGCTAAGGCATTAAAATTTCCATAGTTACCTAAACTATCAGTAAAAGAACCATCTAATTTTAAAATATTATAATAGTTTCCTTTTGAATAATCATGTTTTTCATTAATTATATTTTTGGCATGAAAGTCAATAAAGTAATCCTTACCAAGCAAATTAATTGAAAAAAACGTAAGAGCTAATATCAGTAATTTCATAATTTTAATATATATTACTAATTAAATGGAGCAAACATTATTAACATATAATTGATAGGATTAAGTTATTAAGTTATCATAGAATAATGTACATCAGAATTGCTACAGTAAAATTTCCTTCTAATGATAAAGCAGACGCTTTTATTGCTATGATGAAAACAGTCTGGTTTGATAAAATTGATAAAGAAACCTTAAATCAAGAACAAATTGTTGTTAAGACAGGAGAAGGAAAAATGGTAGCATGGGGAATTTATAAATCCAGAGAAGATTTTCTTAAAACATCTCAAATATTTAAGAAAATGTGGATGGACTTTATTAAATCATTTGATGGAATAGTAGAGTGGCACGAGGGTGATGTAGTTGCACACTATAAAAGAAGTAAAAATGAAGATTAAAAAATGTTTATAAGAGTTTTTATAATAAAATTTCCTAATGAAAATAAAAAAGAATTAGCAGCTACTTTTATAGAGTCTTTAAAACCTAGATTTGAAAAAGAGTCTAAAATATTAGAATTTCAAACATTAGATATTGGTGAAGGAAAACTTTTAAATATCGCCCGCTATAAAAATAAAATAGAGTTTGAAGAGACTAATAAATGGTTTCATCCTAAATTTACTTCTATGATGAAAGAGTTAGATGGAATACTAGAAAATATTCCTGGAGAAACTATAATCGAATATAAAAGACCTTGACGTAATTACACACTAATAAAATTAAATAAATTTTTTGCTAAAGTATAGAGCTTTGCCACTTAAATGCATTACAAATATAAGAGTTCAAAAGATTTTAATGTTTCACTGGCACTTTATTATTGTCATTCTATTAAATATTCAGTAATTATTTAAATACTTATAGACTAAAAGATATTTACTGTACTAGTTATTTAGTTAAAATAAATCTATGAATTATCATTTTCCAAGAGAAAAACCTATTCCGGTTCCTAAGGTAGTTGTTACTCCTGAATATTTAGCTAAAGGAAACCTAAAGAAAAGTTATACTTATACTAAATCAGCCTTTAATGTGCCTTGGATGGGAGTAGTAGCTATGGCATTTGCAAAATATCCATATTTTTACAATGCATTATGGGAATATATGCATCCATTAACTAAAAGCATCGAATTTAATAAATTATGTAAGAAACTAGTAATTATTTCAAAACAAAAAGCATTAGAATTAAAACCAAAAACTTTAATAAAAAATTTAAAAAAAATTGGATATGACAATTATGAAATTAAAAAAATTAACGAAGTGAATAAAATTTTTACTATTGGAAATATGCCTTACTTAATCATGGCAACTGTTGCAAGAATATTTTTAAATCAAGGAGAACTTATAAGCATTAGCCCTTACAAAAAAAATACCACTATTAGTAAAAAATCTAATAAAAATTATTTATTGCTTATTGAACAACATCACGCAGATAATAGTTTAAAAGAGTTATATAAATCAATTAAAACTAATTTAGGTTTACCTTTTCTAAATACGGATTACAGAGCATTTGCGAGATGGCCTAGTTATTTTGTAATGGCATGGAAAAATTTTTTACCGGCTTTATTAAGTAACAAATATGAAGAAAAAATTTTAGAAGTACATAATTTTATAATCAAAGAAACTTTACTATTACCTAATCCTTATAAAATCAAATCTACTCAAATTATAGATGCCGCAAAAAAAGATAAAAAATTTCATGAGATTAAAAAAGTTGTAAGTTTATTTCAATGGTTGCTCCCTGGTTTAATTACTAATGTTGCCTTTATGAGAGAACAAATTAAATAATTATAATCTATATAGTTTCATATAGTCTCATAACTATAACTAGCAAAATAAAGATTTGATTTAAAACAAATAATTATTAATAAAAAGTATTTTATAACTTTCTTTTTTAAGAGTTTAATTTTTCAACTGATACTTTTTATTTGAAAAACATTAAATAATAAAATTAATTTTAAAATATCATATTTATAACTAATAAATATCTATGAAAATTTTAAAAATAGTAGTCAGACTATTTGAATAGATAATTGAAAGGATTATTTTATTAAGTTATTATTAACTAATGAAAGTTATAATATCAATAATTATGATTTTTTTTTCCGTACATACTTTTTCAGAAGAAAGCAGTATTACTCTTAAATGCAACGAAATTACAGGAACTAATAGAAGTGATATTTTTAAAATTAATAACCCTAATTTTAAATGGTATTACAAAGGAAAATGGTATGAGCTTACAAATTCAAAAAAAGGAGTAGCTAAGGATTGGGAAGTTAGTTTTTCAAAAGAAATTATCACATTATTTAATTACAAAACTAAATGGTTCAGGTTAATTAATTTAGATAAAATGACTGCTTTAATGAAGTTTCCAACAGGTGAAGAATATATATACCACTGTATTTTAATAGATATTTAAAAATTACAAGTGCATTTAGTATAGCAAAGATAAATTCATATAAGAATTAATATTATAAAAACATATTTAAAACTTACATTTCTGAGTATACCAAACCATATTATCAATATATTGCACTCCATATGGACACTTTTTTCCTATTAATTTTTGATATTTTCCAGACCTGCAATATAAGTACTTATACCTCCCCCGCTTTCATGAAGTTCAGAGTTTCTTGTTTTTAAAGTCCAAAACTTTTCATTATTTTGGTTAGTATGCTCGCACCTTACTTCAACTTCAGATTGGTTTTTATTTTTTTTAATAACTCCTATACACTTTTCATTTCCATAATCACCATTACTATCTTTCCAAAGGCCAGCGTTTTCTGAATGAATATATTCTTTTCCATCAGGATATCTAATTGTATTTATAACTGTATTATTAGCATTGGACTCAAATATGTAACTTTTAGCATTTAAATTAAAAAAAATAGAAAGAATTAAAATATATAATAAGGTTTTCATATCATTAATTATATCTACCTGTTTAGATTGAACAACTAAAACTTTAATGGTTTGGTATTATAATTTTATTAATAAATTATTTAAAATTAATTATTTTTTTTTTGATCAAATTACGATCTAAGTAGTTATAAAACTAATCTTTAAAATAACTTGATATTAAATCACCTGGTATAGACTCAACTACACCTTCTAATTCATTAACATTTTTTTTAAATATTGGCCCTGCCCACTTATTAGTTTCATCAAAATCTTCTTTCGTATTGAATCTTGCTATTGATACTAACTGCCCTTCTCCAGTTTTGATAAATTCAACTGATAAACACTTAGACTTTTTCCTATACTCATCATACATTTGTGCTTTGATTAAACTTATAAATAAATTAGCTTTTATTTCACTTGGAAATTTGTATTTCATGACCCTAATATGCATATATTTAAGTTTATATTTATAAACTATTTTGTAAACATTAGTCTTCTAATCTAAGTAAATTTCTCAATAAATATTTTAATATTGTAAGTTTCTTGCTTATAGAATAATTTATTTAGTTTTTAAAAATAATGTGATTATATATTAATTTTTATGCTTATTCCATGAGGTTTTTAAATAAGTCGGTACGGTTGAATTAAAGCTTGGATTTTTTCACATACTGCTGCTGATATTATAAAAATTTTAGAAATAAAAATTAGGTAATTAAATATCTTTAAAATCTCCGTGTCTTCCATGACCAATAGTAAATCTTCCCGCACCTTTGATGCCCTCTTTTGATAGAATTTTATTATTCATACTATTATTCCATTCATATAGCAAACCCTCTTTTATACTTAAATTAGATTGTTTCAAAACAGAATGCCTGTCAGCTCTAACACACTCTTGAGGAAACTTAGCAATAGTTTTAGCAATTTCCTCAGCTTTTTTTCTACTATTGCCATCTTCTACTAAAAACTCGCAAAGTCCAATTTTTAAACATTCATCTGACGTTACTTTTCTTCCTGTTAATATTATTTCTAGAGCTCTACCCTGTCCTACAATTTTAGGAAGTCTAACTGTACCACCATCTAACAAAGGTATTCCCCACCTCCTACAATAAACTCCAAGATAAGAAGATTTTTCCATGACTCTAAAATCACACCAAAGGGCTAATTCCATCCCCCCAGCTACAGCAGCCCCTGAAATTGCTCCTATAACTGGTTTAGATAATTCTAATCTACTGGGGCCTAAGGGTCCTCTTGGAATATCACTTCCATTTTCGTTTGTATTCCTATTTTTAGGTATATCTAAAGAAGATAGAGGCTCAGAACCTTCTAATGATGCTGCATATTTTAAGTCCCATCCTGAGCAAAATGCACCTCCTTCTCCCCAAAATACTGCTACATAAGCATCTTTATTGTTTTCAAATTCAATAAATGCTTCATAAAGTGCATCAGCACTTTCTGGGTCCATGGCATTCCTAGCTTCAGGTCTAGAATGAATAATTGTCCAAACGTTTTCTTGTTTTTCGATTTTAACTGTCATTATTAATCTCCTTAAAAAATTCCTAATCTAGTTTAAGTTAAAATATATAAAACTAAATTGCGTAAATGTAAATTTAAAGTAAGGTAATATGTTATAGAAAATATATGCTTATATATAAAAAAATAATTTAAAATATTATAAATAATCAGAAAGAAGCAAAATTTTATGAAAAAACTAATACTGTTAATTGTAATAATTTTTTTTCCTTTTGTTAACGTTATTGCAAAAGACTATATTATCGAGTCTCATGGTAAAAGAACTTTAATTAAAGAACATATTTATTCTAAAAAAGATAACTTAAAAATTTATAAACTTGAAGGTACTTTCAAAGATAATGCTGGTAACTTTGGAGAATTTAATAGTATTGTTACAGTAAAAACTGTTAATAATGTTATAGAAAAATTAGAAGCAAGTAATGAGTTTTTTTATAATAAAAACGTTCAAGCTTATAATATTGCTATAAGAGCTAATAATGAACTAGAACAAGGAGTAGGAAAATGGTACTTCACTTATGCCAGTAAAAATATAAATGCAATAATTAATTCAGAGTGCTTTTATAGTATTAGATATTATAAAAATAACTTTTTAACATTAGCTAAATGTAATATTTCTGAAAAAGCTTTTGAGCAAATTAAGAATTTAAACCAATAAAATTATTTGTAATAATTTTAGTTAACCTCATATTTTTAATATATAGACATTGGATAGTTCTTATAAATGATATAAAATTAGCACTCATCTAAATTCTACAAATCAATAAAATTAAAAAGCTGATAGTTTTAAGTAGTTAAATTTTATATAACTGCTAATATATTCTGTAATGCTAACTACTAAAGAGTTAATTTTAAATTTAAAGTCTCAATATAAGGAAATAAGAGTTAAAAAAGAAGAAAACTTTAACTTTAATGACAAAAAAAAAGCTTATGTATTATTATCAGGAAGAGTAATTTCTTATGGAGAAAGAGATTACACTCAGTTATTAAAAAAAAATGACCCAATTGGTTTTGCCGAATCAATATTAGCAAAAGAGAAAATTTTGAAGTATAAAAGGTTAACTGATATAGTACTTTTAGAGTTTAATTCTAAAGAAATCAGAGAGGCCGTTAATGAAGCAAATATTGCTATAAAAGCTATTATTAAATATAGTTTAACAAGAATTTTTTCATCGTCTAAATCTACTCGAAAAAGTCATTATCTATTTGAAGACAAATTTGTATATAAGAATTGGAAACTATTAGATACAAAAACATATAATGAAGAGGCGATAATATTTTCTCACGGAAACTCTGCAAACAATATGTTTTTTATTGAAAAAGGAAAGGTAAAACTCATTAGTAAAGAAAATAAGCTAATTAAAGTTCTAAATTCAGGTGAAAGTTTTGGAGAACTTGCTTTGCTCAGAGGCAGAAAAAGATTTAACTCAGCTATATCCTCCGGACATACTATTTTAAAAGTTATTAAAGGTTCTTTGATTTCTAAGCTTGTTAAAAATGAAAAATTTTTAGTTCAATTGTCTATATTATCATTAGCTAAAAAACTAGAAATTATAAATGGGATAAGAAGTATTGATCATCACAATAAATTAAAAAAAGAAGGCTTGTTATTCTAAATAAAACCTTGAAAGAAAATAGTTTAAGGTAATATTATACTTGAACCAGTTGTTATTCTTGATTCTATATCATCATGGGCATCAGAAATATCTTTAAGTTTATAACGTTGGTTAATATCTACTTTTAAATTGCCCTTTGCAACCAAATTGAATAACTCTTTAGCATTATTATTTCTTTCCTCTTTATTTTTTATGTAAGTTAATAAACCACCACATATTATTGAACCTGATATGGGTTTTAATAAACTAATATCTACTGATGGAATAAGTCCTGCTGAATTTCCGTAACTAATAAGCTTGCCTCTTTCTGCTAAACAACAAAGACCTTTATGTAAAGTATCTTTTCCTACTGAATCATAAATCACATCTGCACCTTTTCCATCTGTAATTTTCATAACTTCATTTAAAAAGTTTTGCTTTTCAGTATTGATAGAAAAGTCTGCTCCTATTTTTTCTATTCGTAAAATTTTTTTATCTGAACTAACCACCCCTATTGTCTTAGCACCAATAAAACTAGACCATTGACATAAGAGACTTCCTACTCCTCCGGCAGCAGCATGTATAACTACAGTTTGATTTTTTCTAACATTACCTAACTCTTTTATCAGATAATGAGCTGTTAAACCTTTTAAAGTAGCTGCAGCAGCAATTTCAAATGATATATAATCAGGTATGGGAATGATTTTGTCAGCCTTTATATTCATTAATTCTGAGTATGTTCCCAAATTCATACAGTGAGTTACTCTATCTCCAACTTTAAATTCTTTAACATTTTTACCTACTGATTCAATTTTTCCTGAACCTTCAACACCTAATATATAAGGAGGCTTACTATCTGGGGCATATGATTTAATAGAATAATTACCATTTCTCATATTAATATCAATAAAATTTAATCCAATTACAAAATGCCTAACTCTAACTTCATCTGGAGAGGGCTCATTTAATGAAATTTTTTCATAGTTTAAAACACTAGAGTCTCCAGTATTATAAATTTTAATTACATTACTTTGTATATTCATATTAATTTATTCAAATATTTTATTTAATTGCTCTTACTAAAAATACTTTAGCTTTGTATGAGCCTGCATTATTATAAATATTTCTAATCAAATAATTATTTAATTTTAGTTTTATTTTTTTTTTAGTTATTTTATTTATATTATTTTCTCTCATCATTTTAGCCGCTATACCAATTTTCATAAAAATATTTAAATCCTTTGTTATATTCTCAGCAATTAATTTAGTTTTTATAGTTTTTATTTTTATTTTTTTAAAATTGCTATTTTGTAATATTTTGTATATATAGTTTTTATTACTAAATGCAAAAGGTCCAGGATTTCTAGTTAATCTATTTTTTTTTAAACCTGTAACTGAAGAGAGCACTTTAACAGGTATTGAAAAAAAATCATTATATTGATAATCAGTCCAACAAACAAATGATAAAATTCCACCTTTCTTAATAGATTTGTTTAGATTATTAAAAGCTAATTGAGGGTTAGCAAAAAACATTAGTCCAAACCTAGATATAACTATATCAAAGGATTTTTCTTTAAATTTATAATTTTGTACATCTGAATGAATAGTACTTATATTTTTAATACTTTTATATTTTTTATTTAGTAGAGCTAACATAGGCGCAGATAAATCCATACCCAGTACACTTCCAAAACCTTTTATTTTATCAGATATAATTTTAGTGGTATATCCAGATCCACAGCCAACATCTAAAATATATTTAGCATTAGAAAAGCTTAAATTAGAAAAAAGAGTTTGAGTAATATTATTAAATTTTTTATTAATTTCATTGTCATATTTTAACCAATAACTAACTGATTCATTCCAGTATTTGTACTGTTCATCAGAACCTATTTTTTCTTTAAACATTAAATAATTTAAATTATTAATTTATTTACATTTTAAATGACTATTAATTATACAAATATTTTTTCTTATAGTCTATATATTAAATACCTTAGTTAGCACATCTATTATATTTTATTGTAATATAGTTATAAATTATTGTTTTATCTTATTAATTTAAGTATATTTATAATAATATCATTTATATTTAAGTAATATATTTTCTAATAGTTTTTTTATATGATTAAAAGTCTTCACAAGCCAAAAAATTAGGGTAATAATAAATAATGTACACTTTATTGCAAGTAGTAGTTTTTCTTAATACTACTAATTTACCTCAGGTTACTCTGTTAACACATATAAATAAATTAGAACAATGCGAAAAAAAAATTTATGCTGCTCATAATAGATACAAAAATTCTGGAATTAATTCAAATATTAAATATGATGAAGAAGGAAACAATTATCTTGAGTTACATGTAAAAAAAGAAGAAAAAATAAGCTATATGTTTTGTAAGAAAGCTATTTTCTATAAAAAATAATAATATTTTTAGTACAGTTTTATATTAGTAAGATTTATTTAAAGTTATGTCTAGATATTAAGAATTAGTTTATCTTTAGTATATTACTTTGTTTTTTAGATATTTTACATTTCTGCAAGCCAAATATTGTGTCTTTAAAATACCTAACACTTTGGATACACTTAGTACCTATTAATGGTTTAAACTTATCTGAGGCTCCTATTATTTCCATAGATGCTATACCAGCGTCAAAATCACTTTCTTTCCTATTAGCTCTTATATATAGAGTTTCTTCATTTGAATAAATATTAATTGCTGTTCCTTCAAGTTTTATTAATTTATTATCTTTAATATCTGAGGTTATAACTGCGTCAAATTTTCCATAATTACCATATTCATCAGTAAAAGTACCAATTAGTTGATAACTTCTAAATTTTTCTATTTTAGATATATTATATTCTCTTATCATTTTAACATTAGCTTGAAACTCTAGAATATATTCTTCAGTATCCGCATAGCTATTAGTTTGAAACAATAAAAGTATAAAAATAAAAAAGCGCATAAAATAAACCTTCTAATAATTTAATCAGCTAATAATAAATAGTTAGAGTATTTTTTACAAGAAACAAAAATTTTTAATATAAGTAGTTCAAAAAAAGTCTGCTGATTATTTTTAAATATAATTATAACTTACATTTTTGAATAGCAAAGTAGTCTAGTTCTATATAGGTTATTGCATGATCGCATGTAGCATTTAACAAATGGTTGTACCCATCAGATACTTCAACTATAGTAGCTTTTCCTAACCCAGCTTTCTGGTATTCAGTATCTCTATATATTTTGATAATGAAATATTCATTTTCCTGAGAAATATTTTTACAATAGACTTCAAATTGAGCCTTATTATTCTTATCATTTTTTAAAGTTCCAAAACACTCATGAAGCCCATAATCACCTGAAGAAGATTTCCAATGACCATTAGATTTATACAATCTGTATTTACTTTTATCCTTAAAAGTTAACCCTGATATGTCTGCTCTTCCTGTTGTATCAATTCTAACTTCGCTAGCATTTGAATACGACACAAGTATTAATGCTAAAAAGAGTATTTTTATTTTCATATCATAATAATAACTCAATAAACAAAACCTATCAATTATCTACTTAGATAAAAGGCTAATAATTAGATGACATCTTAGTTAATTTAAATTATGCCTAGATATTATCTGAGAATTTACTTATTCCAAGTAGCATAGCCACTAGCTGATCCATCTTTCCAATTAGTTACTGTATGACCTATAAAGAAACCTCCGTTGCCTTTTAATCCTTCATATTTTCCTGTGCCTCCGGTGTATGAAAAAGACCCTTTTCCAGGTTGACCTAACTTTTGCTCAGAACCAGTCCAATCAAAGTAAACTTGATTGCCTTCTAAATCTTTACCATAGCATACTCCTGCTGCTATTGATGTACCTTTTTCAAAGTTAAATTTTTGCCAAGCTGGGCATCTAATAGACATTTTATGAAATAATCCTTCATCTCCTTTATCACTTTCAAATGAACCACTAAATTCGCCTGTCCAATACCCTGCTTTATCTCCCATTTGATGAAATATACCTGTAGCATACCAACCAAAATATCCTACTGCTTTTTCAGTAGCATTAGATATATTAGATATAAAAATACTTAATATTAATAATTTGATTATTTTCATGTTAACTGCTTTTGATAAATTATTTACACTATATTCAGTTATTTATTATATTTTAAAACAGACTTAAAACTGGAATATCCTGTTTCAGGATTAAACTCCCCTTTATTCTTTCCATATCCACTGATATTTTCATATATA